>RFHO01000238.1 GCA_003696385.1 Planctomycetota bacterium
CCCTTGGTGTGGACGCTGTCGGGAAATCCGACAATGTACAAATACTATCATAATCACGGGCGACCACGTGCGGGACGACGCGCCGGCGGCAGACAGGCAGCGGCATTGGCCTCGACCGGCCACACGTGGCACCGGCCACCAACTATCCCTTTTCTCGGCGCATCTCGATGTGGTCACACTTGGCGTTGGTGTTGGATCACACGGTTTCATCGATGCGGCGACGGCACCCGGGAATTCCCGGCTGGCGCGTTCGCGTCTTCTTGCTGCTGTTCATAGGGATACATGCGTACATTGTCACTAACCCTGTAACAGGCTGGAAATCGGCCTGCTGCCCCGTTATGCTGCGCTACGGAACGGAAGCTCGACGGCGCTGGCAGCCGGTGCAGTACGCGGTGCACGTTGCGACAAGAACCGATCGCAGGTCGGATCGAGGTCCATAGGGCGATCCGCCGAAAACTCCGTGACACCGGTGACGGCGCGAGTCAGCGGTTATGGCGGTAGAAAAGACGTGTCCGGCCGCTGGAGTTTGGCGCTCGGAGGCTCCTGGAGTCGGTCGGCATCAATGCATCCGGGCCGAAGAAAGGACGAAGCATGCGCGAGGCACTGAAGAAGCGATTGGCGTCACTGACACCACGTCAACGCGACATTTACGAATTTGTCAGAGAAAAAATCCTCACCCGGGGATACGGTCCGACGGTCCGCGAGATCGGCACACAGTTCGGCATCCGCTCACCCAACGGCGTGATGTGCCACCTGAAAGCGTTGCAGAAAAAGGGGTTCATCGTCCGGGAGGCGCGGATGTCGCGCGCGATCCAGCTCACCGATCGCCCGCAGCGTCTGACGAGCCTGCGGTTCGGTGGCCACATCTGCGCCGATCAGCCGCAACTGTTCGATTCCGAAACCGAGCGGATCGATTTCGCCGGTGTCTTCGGCGGTGGCTACAACGTCGCGTATCGCGTGGAAGACGAATCGTTGGCCGAAGAACGGATCTTTCCGGGCGACTATCTGATCGTGCGGGAGGAAGACTATTACCGGGACGGCGACAAGGTGCTGGTGCTTGCGGAAGGCAAGCCGATGATCCGGCGACACTACCAGGAAGAATCGCGGGTGCGGCTGGAGCCGCTGCGTCCCACGCGCGGCCCGGTGTATTTCACCGATGCGAAAATCCTCGGCACGGTGGCGGCGGTGGTTCGTCAGTTCTGACCTTGGTCACGAGGCCTCGGAGGGACGGCCGCGCTCGCCGTGCCGGCGACCGTTTCGGCTGAGGGCGAGCCTGGTGGTCGCGGACTCGACGTTGACGCGGCCGGCCGGTTCGCCAGTGCTCGGGCCAATGATGCGAGCGAGGACATCGTCGCCACGGTGATGGCGATGGTGAGCGGGATGCCGAGGACATGGTAGCGCAACGATTCGTGCCATCGGCCGTGGGCGGCTGCGATGACGCTGCGCGTCAGACCGCAAGTCGGGCAGGAACGGCCCAGGCATCGGCGTAGCACGCACAGCTCGGGCAGCGGCCACTGTGGGGCGGCCGCAAAGGCCACTCTCCCGTCGGCGCGCACGTCCATCGCGAATGCCGCCACCAGCACAGCGGCTCCCCAGAGCCCGAGCGCGCGAGTCATTCTCCGGTCCTGCTGCTGTCGTCCGAGGTTCTGGTCAGCGCGGGCACACGCCGGATCTCCGGCGGCGTCTGCGCGTCGATGTCGGGCCGTCCGTCCGGTCGCCGAAGATGGCACAGCGTCGATTACGGCGTTTCGGCCTCACTGCGTTCGACTCCGTCGGCCGCACGGAGCCCGTTCGGCGAAAGGAGACAATCGAAGCGGCGCCCCGGGCTCCGGCGTCGTCCTTTTACTGCGCTCCCAGCACGGGCATCGGTTCACCGGTGACCGGATTGAGTCGCCGAATCCGGGTGATTTTCCACTGCCCGCCTTCGCGTCGCCAACTCAACAACCAACGCGTGGGTTGGTGGCCGAGATCGACCGAACCGCGCAGCCTCACGGTGGCGTTGGCGCGGACGTCCGCTTCCGCCAGTGATCCACCGGCTTGCAGCCGGATGGTGACGACCCGCCAATGGAGGTCATCGAGCGAGTCGATCAGTGCCATTCCCGTCTGGACGACGGTGCGTTCCGGCAGAGCGGCGGGCGAGATGTAGGTGAGCACACGTTGAGTGTCGAGTCGCCGCACGGCTTCGCCGAGATCATGCAGCTGCTCCTCCAATCGCTCCCGTTCCGTGACGATCAGCATGTCCACCACGTAGCAGGCGACGGCAGCCAACAACATCGCGAGCGTCAGTCCCCACAGTAGCTTCGACCGATGCCGGATTGCCTGGGCAGCGGTGACGATCGCCACGAACAGACACAGGACAATCGGAGGCCAAGGGTTTTCGATGACCCACATCGATGGACCTTTCCGGCCATTCGCTCGCGTGGCGTGCTTCCGTCGCGGCTTGGCCGACGTTTCGGAATGACGGAGGCACGTTCCCGCAGCGATTCGGTGCGACGACTGCACCGCCGTGGTCGATCGAAAGACGTCATGCGCCGTTCGGAAACCGCGCGGTTCGACGATCCCGGCCGCGGCTCAGTCGCCGAAGTACGTATCCGTGGTGATTCGCGGTGTTTGGGCGATGGCTCTGGCCAGACGCTCGTCGTTCCAGCGTGGGTCGATTTCGACCGCAGTGCCGGCCGCGACTTCTCCGCCGAGTCGTTGGATCCGCTCCGCTGCCAGACTGATCAGTCCCTGTCGCACCGTGTGCGGCGAATTCTCGCCGACGCGGTTCTTCAGTGGCAAGTATTCGCGGCGGCGATCGGCTTCGACGACCAGCACGCGGCGCGCGAACGGTAGCAGATCGAAGATGAACCTTTCGAGTTTGACCGCGTTCGGTGCGGTGGGGCGGACCCACCGGCCGGTCGAATCGAAGTAGGGGATGGCCTTCGTGGTGTGGTGCCAGGGAAGCTCCACACCATCGCGAGCGCAGCGAACGAGGAAGTCCAGCTCGAAAATGTGGACAGCAGTGTTTCCGGCCCACAGCCGCAGCTTTCCCGAGCCCGGTGGCGCTTCCGCTTCCGCCAGCCGACGCGGCAGGTCGATGTATTCGACGATGCGATGGACCCTGCCGTCGAAAACGACCACGCCCACGCGTTCTTCCGGCGTCTGTTTCCGGATCACCCGCACGGACACCTCTGCCCGCCGCGCCAGATGACACCCGACGAACTCCGGGTCGCACACACGCGTGCCGGGGTTGTCGATCTGGAAGTAGAACAGCCGGCGGACGCCGCGGCGACGGAGTTGCTCGAGCGTACCCTCACGTTGCAACGCGCCGAACAGGCCGCCATGGCCATCCGGTGCGGTTGCCAGCCGGTGCGGCGCCGCCATCAGCAGTCGTCCGGTGTCGCGGTCGAGTGCGGGCGCTTCACCTTGGCAGACGAAAGTGACGTCGTGCGGCGGGAGTCCCCAGCAGCGGTGTTCGGCGAACGCCTGCACCGTCGCTTCGTGTGTGAACGTGCTGGTCATGACCACCAGCGGAATCGCCGCTCGGAGTCGGCCGCGGAGTGCGACGATCTGTTCCACGTGCCATTGAAACAGCGGCTTTCCGGTCACCGGACCGACGGGGAACAGGCCTTTCGGGCGAGGCCATCCGAGCCGCGTTCCCATGCCCCCGGCGACGACGACCGCGGCCACTTCGCCGCGCGCCATGGACTGCTCACCAAGACATCGCCAGTGATCGGCGTGCCGCCGAAAGGAAGCATCCTGGCGAATGACGTCCCGCGGGGGCTGCAGTTCGTCGGCCACGTTTGCAGCGGGGAGCCCGACGTCAGCCTGTCCGGTGCGGTTGCTTCCCGACCGACGCACATAAGCGATGGACTGCTCCAGCGAGTCGAAATCCAGTTCCCTCAGCTGCCTCACCAAACCCGCACGCAACGCCGCGGACAACTGCGGCCACCAGGCAAACACGTGCGCCTGACCGAGTTCTTCCAGGCGGTTGCGCAGGTCGGCGGGAATTCCGGCATCGCAGCGAGCGTCGACGCCGGACGGCCCGCGGTCTGGTATACGAAGCGGACTGGCCACTTTACACTCCGTTTCTCGGGAGGGGGTGTGTCCGGTGGGATCGACGGGGCATCAAGCGGCGATCGGCCGGGGCTTGGTGCCGGTGAGTCCGTCGGCGGCCGGGGGAGATCGGGAGGACGCGGTCGAATCGACGGGCGGACCGGATACGGCGGCGGATTGTACTGGGAGACGCTCGAGCACCAAGACGAGTTTGCGTCCGAGCCGGCTCGTAGCTTCGACCGGGCGGCGGCACGGTGGCGAGGGTTGACGTCCGCGGCACGCAAATTGCACGGACGCTGCTTGGACAGCATCCCATCATGACAGACGGCTCTGGCACTGAGCACGGCGGGCGGAGGCAGCCGTGCGAGGGCGATGCTGCGTGTCAAATTGGCACACATCACCGTTCGTGGAACACGAACCGACTGAAGCGTCCGAGACGGCGCCGTTGGGGCCGCAGCGGGTGGCTCGCTGGTGGAAGCGGTCGCACCTTGTACCGTATCGAATCGGCGGACCGCTTGGATCGCCACCGAGACACGATCAGACGAAGAAGGGACGAAGGGGTTGCGATATGAAGAGAGTTCGGCTGCACGAAGGTGTGGTTTCGCGACGACTGATCCGAGAACTTGCGGAGGCGCGGTTCGACGATCGGTATGCCGTTACGGCGTATGTCAATCTCGATCGGATGGATACCGACGGTGATCAAGGTGTGCGGATTCGCATCCGGAACCGCTTCGAAAAGTGGCGGGCGATGGCCAACGGGCTGGATGTCAGCGGTTCGGTTCGGAACAAGCTGCTGCATGCGTTGGAGGTGATCCAGGCGACGGCGGACGAGACCGTCGGTCGGCGGCACGTGCTGGGTCTTGCTTTTTTCGTGGATGCCGAAAACGACACGGGAGTGGCCCTGCCCACACCGTGGCCGGTGCGTTCGCTGTGTTTCTTCGAGAAGCAATACGTTCTGACGCCGCTGCAGAACATACTCGCGCAGCAGGAACGCTTCGCGGTCTGCCTGACCGACAAGGACAATGCGCGGATCTATGAGTACTTCATGCATCAGTTGGAAGAGGTCGACCGCGTGGACCACGAGATTCCCGGCAAGGTCCGCTATCCGGATCCGTTCCGGGAACTGGAGTACATGCGTAAGCACGTGGTCAGCTTTCATCGCCACTTCGAAGCCGTGGCCGATCGGATGTTGAAGTACTACCAGGAGAGCCCGTTCGACCGTCTGATCGTGGGAGGGCTGCCCGAGATACTTCCGCAGTTCGAAGCCCACCTGCACCCTTACGTTCAGCAACGAATCGTCGATCGTTGGGACGTGCCGGTAGACATTCATCCGGAGGAATTGCGCCAGCGGATCGTCCGATTCGAACAGGAACTGTTGGCGCGGGAGGCTGAGCAGATCTGGCAACAGATTCAGGAACGTCCGCCCGCGGGAAGGGCGCTGGGGGCCCCGGACGTTCTCACCGCGATCTGGCAGGCCCGCGTGCAGTCGCTGCTGATCGCGCCGAAGTGCGTCCCACGGCTGCGCGTCTGTCCGCAGTGTTCCCGCCTGACGGTTGAGTCGTCGACGTGTCCGGAGTGCGGTGCTGCGGTGGAGCCGCTGGGAGAACCCTCGGACCTGGCCGTCATCGAAGCGGCCCTGTTGCAGGGGGGACAGGTGCGACAGGCCGATCCGGAACTGCTGAAAGAGCACGATGGATTGGCCGCTCTGCTGAGATACTGAACAGCCTGCGGCTGGGCGGGTACAAGCCGTTCCACTTGGGGGCCGTCCGGCGAAGTCGCCTGATCGGACGGCGACCGTCAAGCGCACGAGGCCGTGGCGGAGAGACGGACGCCTGGTCCGTTCGTGAGAGGACACGTGGCCTTGGTGGCGGTCGTCACGGTTCGCGGGCTCCCGCGACCTGTTCGAACAGCGCCGCGGCCGTGGAGAGAAAGCGGCCGCGCGGAAGGACGTGTCGAAAGCCGAGCTCCCGGGCTGCCTGCAGCCGTTCACCGTGCACGTGTGGCCCGAATGCGACCGTTGCGGGCCCGCGGCCCGCCGCGTCGATCACCGAGCGGAGCACCTGCGGTGTCACCGCGGAACATCCCAGGTCGACGACCACCATCCGGGCGTCGGAGAGTGTGTCGGATTGCGCGGACAGTGTCTCTGGGCGGACCACGAGGAACGACCACCCGCGCTGCTCGCTGAGGGCCTGGACATGCGTCGTGATTGTCAGGTCGTCGGTGATCAGAACGACTGCGGGTGTTCTCGAGTCAGTCATTCCGTCTCTGCGCTCCCACTGCGGATTCCGGAACACTCCAGTCCGCAATTCGCATCCGACGGAAGCGGACGTGAGTCGTCGGGTCATGCCCCTGCAGTATCAGGTGGCCGGACTGCAGGCGTCGACCGCGCCGCGGGTTGGGGTCGTCCGGCCGCCCGTCCTGCCACATCGTGACCGGGAAGCCTTCTACCCACACGCCGAAGCGATCGCCGACGGCGATCAGGGTCAGGTGGAACCACTGCCGGTCGTCCGGCACGACCCATCGCGCGACGGTCCGCCGAAAAATGGCACCGGTTCCCGCATCCACTGGCCGGCTGCGGTCGCCGTCGTAGAAGCCGTTGTGGATTTGCACTTCGTACCCATTGGCCGGTGCGTCCTGCGTTCCCGCCAGTGCCCGGAAAAACACGCCGCTGTTCAGTCTGGCCCCGTCGACGAAGGCTTCCAACTGCAGGGCGAAATCGGCCCATCGGCCTTTCGTTTGGAGATAGCCGGGGCCGCCGTCGATCGCCAGCGTTCCGTCTTCAATCGAAAAGCGGCTGCGACTGCCGGGCACGATCCGCCAGCCCTCGAGACCGTGTTCCGGCAGCAGCGGCCGCGTTCCCAGCGGTTTCAGAAAGATGCGCCGAAACGCGACACGGCCGCGATTCTGCTGCAGACCGATGAAGCCCCGCCGGAGGAATCCGGCCGACTGGGCGGCTTCCCGAAAATCCGTGACCAGCCGGCCGTCGATCCAGGCTTTCAGATGCGGTCCCTGAAAGCGGATCCGACAGGTGTGCCAGCGGTCGTCCTCGATCCGCACGCCGTGCACGGCACGCCGTCCCACCAAGCTGGCCGTCGGGAAGGCGTCGTGCGAATCACACAGGTTCCATTCGTAACAGTCGACCGACGGGTTTCGTGGTCGTGCGGGCGTGCGCAGAAAGATGCCGCTGTTCCCACCGCGCTCCAGCCGGACATCGCATTGCAGCTCGAAATCCGCACAGGCAACGAACGTCGTCAACAGGCCCGGCCCTCCGGCTTCCGCGACGATCGCTCCGTCTTCGACCCGCCAATTCACCGACGGATTCGCGGATTCCCAGCCGAACAGGGTCTGGCCGTCGAAAAGCTCGACCCAGCCCTCGTCGAGCTGCTGGGGCGAGAGCTGCTTCAACGGTCGGGCACGGAATTCTTCGTCGACGGATTCCGGGTTTTTCCGCGGCCTGCGGTCGCGTGATGCGGTGGCGGGTCGGTCCGAGCGCGGGTTGGCGTCGCTGTTTGCTGAGGACCCATCGGCGGCCGATTGTCGGACCGGTGCCGTCGAGTTTCCGATCTCCCCGCATCCCGGCAGCGACAAGACGAATGCTGCCGAGAAGACGACGACAGCGGCACGACGCGTCACCGCCCGTGCGAACGATCTCCGGCTCGTCATGCCACTCTCCGCAAGCCGCCTGACAACGGTGAAGCACACCACGCCGTGCTCCGGGCCGACCGGCCGTTCCGCCGGATCACTGCAGGTTCTCGGCGGCGTATTGCGTGATGAATTTGCCCAAGGCCCTCAGCAGTCCGATGCCCACGGTCGATTCGCCGCTGACGCCGTTGCCGTCGCGTCGCAGCCGGAACCGAACACGGCCATTTTCGTTCGTCAGCGACTCGTCCACGTGCTTGCGGAGACTTTTCAGCAGCACTTGCCGTTGCCGCTCTTCTGGTGTCCCGGCAACGGCACTGTCCTCGTTCGACCGAGGGAACAGCTTGTCGCGCAGTTGCAACCATGGCTTCACGGACACCAGACCGCGGACGATGTCCGGGGACTCTTCTTCCGTTTCGCCGTCGTTTTCACCATCGGCCACCGACGCCTGGACGATGGCCTTCAGCGCCGATTCCGCGTCCCGCCCCGCAGCGTACCAAACCGCCTCTTTGGCGGTGGCGATCAGAATGGTGTCATGCGCTCCGAGCACCTTGGCGACGTCTGCTCGCTCTTTCTCGGACAACGTCACCCGGAAAACGTGCACATCCGGATTCTCCAACCCGTCCACCGACACCGTCTTCACCGACCGCCCGGAACGTCCGGCGGCCCACAGC
>RFHO01000239.1 GCA_003696385.1 Planctomycetota bacterium
GAGCAGTCGGACGTTGCCGACCAGCACGGTGTGCGGGGCTTCGTGCTCTTCGATCGCTGTGCGACCCTCGACGGGTGCTGTCATGCCGTCGGTGGACGTGTCGGCTGTCCCGGCGGCGTTCCCGGCCGCGTCGGTCCGCGCGGCGGAGCCGAATATCTGTGTCCTCGGCGAAGCACCGTCGGCGTCGCCGTGGCTGCGGGGCGTGGGTGGCCCGTTCGAATCGCCCGCAGCCTCGGACGCCGCGCGTCGTTCGAGAAGTGGCAAGAGCGGTTCGGGCAAGGCCGAAGCACGCGTCCGCACGCGGATGCCCGCCCCGGGCATGGCTTCGAAGTGGTACACACCGGGGACGATGCACCCCAGAGACTCGGCTGCCTGAACGATCCGCCGTGCGATGGGATGTTCGCTCTGCTGTTCCGCGATGGCGGCGCAGCGGAGCACGTCCGCGGGATCCAGCGGCGGCCGCGCAAAGACGTCGGCCAGTTCGAGCTGTCCGGTCGTCAGCGTTCCCGTCTTGTCGAATGCGAACGTGTCAGCCTGAGAAAGCCGCTCCAGCGCGGCCGAGCCCTTTACCACGACCCCCGTCCGCGCCAGCCAGGCCATCGCCGCCATCACCGCGCAAGGCGTGGCCAGAATCAGCGGGCACGGGCAGGCGACCACCAGCACGCTCAACGCCGGCAACACGCCGGACCGCCACGTGCCGGTCTTCCACCACCAGCCCAGCAGTGTCAGGGCGGCGACGGCCAACACCACGGGCAGAAAGTACCGCGCGAGCCGATCCGCCGTTCGTTCGATGGGGGCTTTCCTCGCGGCGGCCTCGGCCACCAGCCGTGCCACCTGGGCAAGCGTGGTGTCTTCGCCGACTTTCTCGGCACGCAACCGGAAGGCCCCGAACTGGTTCAGTGTGCCGGCGTAAACCGCGTCACCGGGCTGCTTGTCGATGGGGACGCTTTCGCCGGTCAAAGCGCTTTCATCGACCGCCGTCGTGCCCGAGATCACCGTTCCGTCAACGGGAATCCGCTCGCCGGGCCGAACAAGCAGCACGTCACCCACCTGAACCTCACGCAACGGAACGTCGTGCTCCTCTCCGTCACGCAATACGTGGGCGACCGGCGGACACAGCTCGAACACGCCGCGGATGGCCCGCTGAGCGCGGTCGATCGTGAATCCTTCGATGCTTTCTCCGCACAGGGCGATGAAGACCACCAGCGCCGCGGTGTTGTATTCTCCCAGTACGATGGCCGCCAGGCATGCGATGCTCAGCGCCAGATCCGCGCCGACACGACCGGACAAGAGGCCGTCGAGCGTCTGGTAGAGGATCCGGGCACCGCCGAGCAGGGCCGCCAGAAGACTCAACCGCATGCCACGAATCGACTGCCACTGAAACCAGTTCGCATCGACCCGTTCGCCAAGTTGAGCGAACACCACGTCCGCCAGAAGCAACCCGCCGACCACTGCGGTAAGCAGATAGATCGGCGCGGAACGATAGTGGAAACCGTCGCCGCGTCCCTCACGTTCGGCGTCGACGGTCTGCAGGAATTCGCGAGCGGATTCGGGTACGTAATGCATCGCCAAGTCGACTCAATGCCTGTCGATGCAACAGGGGACCGGCAACGTGGCGCGGTTCGGTCGTCCTCCGATGCGCGCCGCCGCCGGTGTGCCGTGTCGAGACGCTGAGAAGACATCGCGTTTCAGACGCCGGACATCCACGGTCCTGGGGCTCCGTTCCGGGCCGCGAACTCGACGGAAGCGTTCCATGGTAGCTTCTGGAGGGACCGATTTCACATCCGCGGGCAAGCGCAGCGAGTTCCGGGAACTCGATGGCGAGCGGTCACGACGCTGGTGGTGACGACGTCAACGGAATGTCCGGGCGGCGGAACAACAGCGGAATCGGAAGCACCAGCAGAGCCATCGCTCCAAGAACCCAGTGGAACGGCAGTGGCGCGGAAGTCGGAGCGAGCGCCGGCCAGATCGCCACCAGCTTCAGCAACAGTTGCTGAGCCAGGAAATAGAACGCAGCGGAAAAGAGGATCGCGATCCAGTTCACGAGGTTCATCGCGCCCAGGACACGTCCTTTCTGATCGTTCGGTGGCGCCGCCTGCAGGTACGTTTGCAAGGGCACGACGAACACGCCGGCGAACCCGCCCAATAGACACAGTCCACCCCGGTAAATCGCCTCCAACCACTCCGGGTTGCGGTCGATCTCGGTCACCGCAGCGAGCGCGACCATGCATCCGGACATCCCCAAGGCACCGCTGCGAACCAGCCCGAAGCGAATCGTGGCGTGAGAGAGATAGCCGGACAGCGTGCATCCGATTCCGATGCCGACGGCGGTGAAGGTGAACAACAGCGCGGTCCGTGCATCGCCGATCTGGATCTGTCGCTTGCCGAAATCGGTGACCGTCTGCTGGACGACACCCGCGACGAACCAGAACAGGGAGGACAACAGCAGTGCCGCCAAAAGCCCGCGTTCGCGGCGCAGCAGCTCCACGGTCGGCCGGTTTATGGCCAGCACGGAACGATGGAATGGAAGTCCCGGTCGCGCGATGGGCGTGTGTTGCAAGGGCAGCGCGGTCAGTGTGCCGACGGCCGCGATCACTGTGCATACCATGCCCACACGCCACAGTTGGTTGCCCATTTCCTGCTTCAGCCAGCCGCCGGCGGCCGTCCCGAAGATGATCGCAAGAAACGTGGTCTGCTGGATCCAGCCGTTGGCCCGTGGCAGATCCGCTCGTCGCAGGATCTCGGGAAGAATGCCGTACTTCGCGGGTCCGAAAAACGCGCTTTGCATGCCCATCAGGAACAGCACGCCCAGCAGCACCGACAGCCGACCGTCCGCGTACGCCGCGATCCCCAGCGCCATGATGGCGATTTCAGCCACCTTGCACAGCACCACGATCTGCCGTTTACTATGCCGGTCGGCCAGAAAGCCGGCATAACCGGAAAACAAAACGAACGGCAACGCGAACGTGAACTGGGCCAGCGGCTGATAGTGCGTACCGCCGGTTGCCGAACGTGCCGCATAATCCGCGCAGACCAGCAGAACGACCTGCTTGAACAGATTGTCATTGAAGGCGCCGAGGAACTGTGTGACCAGCAGGCTCCAGTAGGAGCGATTCCGCCCCAGCGGCGCGACGGCGGAAGCCGCATCATCGACCACCGCGACGGACGAGGAAGGGTGACTCATGACAGAGGGGCTCCTGCCGAGAATGCTGCGCGTCCGCCAGCATTTCGAACGACCGGTCGTGCGGGACGTAGCCGCCGAGGTGCATACGCAGTTACGGCGACTGAATCTGCATGAACGCGTCCATCCCGGTCAGTCGGTGGCGATCACTGCGGGAAGCCGTGGTATCGCGAACATCGCGCAGATCATCAAGGCCGCCGTCGAGCACTTCCGGGAGCTGGGGGCCGCTCCGTTCATCGTCCCGGCCATGGGCAGCCACGGCGGCGGCACGGCCGAGGGACAGCGACGGATCATCGAAGAATACGGCATCACCGAGGAGTTTGTCGGAGCACCCATCCGGGCCACCATGGAGACGGTGATCGTCGACACCACCGAGCAGGGCATCCCCGTGCATTTCGACCGGTTCGCCTTCGAGGCCGACCATGTTCTGGTGTGTGGTCGTGTCAAACCGCATACCGGTTTCGTCGGAGAAATCGAATCCGGGCTGCACAAGATGATGCTGATCGGCCTCGGCAAGCACGAAGGAGCGAAGATCTATCACCGGGCCATCCAGGAGTACAGCTTTCTGGAAATCATTCGAGCCGTGGCGGACGTCGTGATGCGCAGATGCGGCGTCGTCGCTGGGCTGGCGATCGTCGAGAACGCCTATGACGAAACGGCGCTGATCGAAGCGGTGCCGCCGGCGGAGTTCTTCGCACGGGAAAAGGAGCTGCTCCGGTTGGCCCGTCGCTGGATGCCGCGACTGCCGTTCCGGTACGCCGACGTGCTGATCGTGGATCAGATCGGCAAGAACATCAGTGGCACCGGTATGGACACCAACGTGATTGGACGCAAATACAACGATCACGCCGCCACCGAACGCGACGAAGTATGCTGCAAGCGGATCGTCGTCCGCAGCCTGACGCGCGAAACGCATGGTAATGCCTGTGGCTTGGGGCTGGCGGAGTTCACCACCGAGCGCTGCGCGCGGCAGGTGGACATCGTCGCCACCCGGATCAACTGCGTCACCGGGGGACATCCGACCGGGGGGGCCATCCCGATCACTTTCCCCAATGATCGCGAAGCCATCGTCGCCGCGCTGCAGACGATCGGCCTGACGCCGCCGGATCGGGCGCGAGTGATGCACATCACCGATACGTTGCACTTGTCTGAACTGCTCATATCCGAAGCGTACATGCCCGAAGTACAGCGGCGCGATGACCTGGAAGTGATCCGGGAGCCGCAGCCGATGCAATTCGATGAGCGCGGCGACCTGCTTCCCGTGCTGCCTGAGTGGATTTCTTCACCGGAACACTGAGCGACGGGCACGTGCCGATGCGAGCCGGCGGCTGGCTGCACGGGGACGTGGCTCAGACTCCGGCGACTTTCGCCAGACGCTGCTCGACATTGTCGTAAGCGGAAACGATCCGACCGTCGCGCAGCACCACGCAGCGTTTGGCGTGTTCGGCAACGTTCGGTTCGTGCGTCACCATCAGAATCGTGCGGCCCTCGGCGTTCAGCTCCTGCAGCAGCGCGATGATCTCCATCTCGGTCTGCGAATCCAGGTTCCCAGTGGGTTCGTCGGCGAGGATGATCTGTGGGTCGTTTACCAAAGCCCGGGCGATCGCCACCCGCTGTTGCTGGCCGCCGGAAAGCTGAAACGGGCGGTGCTCCAGGCGATCGCCCAGCCCCACGCGTTCTGCCAGAGCGATGCAGCGTTCCCGGTCTTCTGTCGTGAGCGTCGGCTGCTCGCGGCGATACTGCAAGGGCAGTTCGATATTCTCCAGGACGGTGTATTGCGGGATCAGGTTGTACGATTGAAAAATGAAGCCGATGTGACGGTTGCGAATGTCGGAAAGCTCGTCATCGGAAAGCTCGGAGACGTCCTGACCGGCGAGGCGGTAGGTCCCCCGCGTCGGGCGGTCCAATCCTCCCAGAATGTTCAGCAGCGTGCTCTTGCCGCTCCCTGATGCTCCCATGATGGCTACGAAGTCCCCGACGGGGAAGGCCATGGAGACCCCACGCAAAGCACGAACGACAACCTCGCCCAGGTAATAGTCCTTTTCGATGTCGATGATTTCTGCAGCGGGTTGCGCGGCTGTATTCGCTGTCATCGTTCGCTGCAACGGGAATCGAGTGCGAAAAACGGATGGGCCCGGTGTCTCGTCCGACGAACGCAGACACGGCATCAGCGTTCGTTGGCGGGGGCGGCCGCCGGCGGTGTGTCGGAAGACGGTTTCAGAGCTCCCAAAGTGGACTCATCGAGCGAGTCGAAGTACCGTTTGACACGTTCGCGATATCCCGGCGGGATGTCTTCAAGCTCGACGGCTTCACTGGCGGACTGCTTTACCTTTTGCAACTGTTCGCGGTACATCTGCCGTGCCGCGCCGGGGTCTGACAATCCTTGGGTCTTCAGCGACAGCAGGATCTTTCCGGCACGGATGGCCGTCTTTTCGAATTCGTTCTTGAAATCGCTGGCGACGGAATCGTCCTCCGGCGCCTTGGCGCCGCCTCCGCCGTTCGGCTCTCCCAATCCCTTACCGTCGCGCTCGGCCAGCAGCATCCGATACAGCTCGGCATAGTCGGCCAACGTAATGCAGTTCTCACACTGGCCACCGTCGAGATTTCCCTTTGCATTGCACTTCCTGGCTTCCGCCAGCGTTTTGAGGGCTTCTTCGAGCTTCTTCAGATCGCGCGCCGTCTGGGCCAGCTCTTCCAGCTCGAGCTTGGCCAGCTCGAGCGATTCGGACGCTGCCGACTTCGCCAGATCGGCCAGCTTTTCCAGCCGCGCGGCGTCCAGTTGTTGCAGCGCTCGTTGCAGTGCGGCACTGAGCGGTTTGCTCTGAAGTGTCCGGGAGGCCAATCGCTCCAGTTGCTTCAGCCGCTTCCTCAGGCGCTGCAACTCTTCGGTCCGCTGCACCGGGTCGCCCGTCTTGGCCAACCGTTCGAGTTGTTGTTTGATGTCATCGAGTTCGTGTTTCAGGCCACTGGGATCGCCGTTTTGCAATTGTTTGACGAGCTTCCGGAGTTTGTCGGATTCCGAACCGCCGAATTGCTGAGCCGGTTCGTTTTTTCTCATGAACGCTGCGGCTTGTTTGCGCATCAACTCGCGCCACTGTTCACCGATCCTGCGCTGCTGTTGGTTCAAAGCGACGTCGTTCTTTTGCCGTTGCTGTGGCTTGGCTTGCCTGAGTGCGCGCTTCAAATCTTCAACGGTCCGCTTGACTTCCGGCGAGAGTTCGCCGTCTTTTTCCACCAGCTTTTTTTGCAGTTCACGGGCCCGTAGTTGTGTATCCCGCCGCGACCGCTGAAGCTCTTCCATGTGCTTCTTCTCGACAGACGCCTGTGCCACGTTGCCAAACGGGTCCAGTTGCAGCGGTATGCATGTGATTCCCAGTGCGACGGCCATCAGGGTGACCGCGCGCCAGAACTGCGCGGGCAACATGACGGGCACGGTCCGACGGACGTCAATGTTTGGAGCCATTCTTTCGGCCATATCGACGACCAGAGGTTGGTAGGCTCCGACGGAGTCTTCGAGCGTGACGAGATTCAAGAACAGATCGTGCGTTGCGTTCGTGCGGTCGACGATCCGTGCCGCCTGCACCAGGTCCGGGCGCCGCGTCAGCGCCAGCGCCGCGGCGGCGAACGCAGCCGGTATCAGTCCCAGCAGAACGAACGTCGCCCTCTGTGCCCACAGCCCCGTGAGCTTGTGGAGAAGAACGACGACGACTGCGGCACAAGCCGCCAGCAGCAGGGACCGACACAGATTTTCCAGCAGCCGGGCGACGTGCAGTCGGAACCGCGCGCGCTTCAGCAGCCGCTCCGATTGTGGGGCGCTCACCATGGAACCTCTCCCGATCAGTGCACCGTCCAGTGGGCCGGACGCCGGTCGCCCTCGCGTGGCTGTCCTGCGACAGTCGCTCGCAGAACCAGTCGGAGCCGACTCCGTGGGTGTCGACGTCCCGGCGATGCTCTCAGGACGGACGCGGCGCCCGGCCGCGACGGTCAAACGCCCGGGACAGCGACACCTGATTGTACCCCGACTTTCCGTCGAGCCCAACAAGTGCCGGTTGTGTGACTCAGCAGAAGCGGCCCGTCGGTCGCACAAACCAGAGCCGGTGCCGCCCGCGGCCCGGTCCGGAGACCACCGCCACTGTCGTCCCCGTAGCGTGCTTGGTCGGTCCGCGAGCGGCCGCAACTGCGCGCCTTCAGCCGCCGCGCGGCCGCGCCGATCCGCTGCATCCCGGAAAGCCGAACGTTCATTCGTGTCGGAGTGCTTCAATGGGATCGAGTTCGGCGGCCGACTTGGCCGGATAGATACCGAACACGATGCCCACCGCGACGGAGATGGTGAAAGCGAGCACGAGGCTCCAGAGCGGTACGGTGGGCTGCATCTCGGCGAACATCCGTCCGATGTCCGATTTGACCGCCGAAGCGTCCAGCACGAAGTTGACCAGCAGCCAGCGGAGGCCACGGAAAGTTACGGGCGTCAGCAGGCCCATGACCACGCCGATCGCGCCGCCGGTCCCCGACATCACGACCGTCTCGGTCAGGAATTGCTGGATGATGTCGCGCCGTCGAGCGCCCAGGGCGCGGCGAATTCCGATCTCTCGGGTCCGTTCGGTGACGGTGGCCAGCATGATGTTCATGATTCCGATGCCGCCGACCACCAGACTGATCGCCGCAATCGATCCGAGAACGATGTTGAAGATGTGGCGCAGTTGCTCCGCCTGCCTCAGCAGCTCCAGCGGAACGATCACGGCGTAGTCACGCTTCTCACCATGTCGCATCCGCAGGGTCTCGCGGACGGCATCGGCAGTCGGGATGACGGCCTTGTGGTCATCCAGTCGAAGCGTGATCTGGTTCAGTTGTACCGCCTCGCCGCTGAAGGATCCCGAACTGACCTGGAAAATATTGTCGCCGATTCGCGCGTAAAACGTCTCGATCGGGACGTAGACATCGAAGTTGTAGTCCTGTCCCGCCAGGCTGCCGCCGATTGCGGCCGAGGGAAGACGCTCCTGCGTGACGCCGATCACGCGGTAGAACTGTCCGCGAAAACGGACGGGGCGACCGATGGGGTCTTCCAATGGGAACAGCTGGGCGGCGACACCCGACGCCAGAACACACACGTTTTGCCGCGTGCGGCCGTCTTCATAGCTGAGGAAGCGGCCACGCAACATCCGCAGGTGATTGGTGGTCATGTACTCCGGCGTACTGGCGACGATACGGGCGTGGACGGAGCGGTCCTTGAACCGCACTTCCTCGTTGCCCAGTTCCCGGATCGGAATGGCTTCCAGCAGATGTGGCAGGGTGCTTCGCAGAACGCGATAGTCTTCCCGCGTCAGACCGTAGCGTTGTACCCAGCTCCGTGCGCGGCCTTCGTCTTCGCTCTCGGCGGCCGGCTTCACCGACCTGATGATCACGTTCGTGGCGCCGAGCTGCAACACCTGCTGCTGCGCTTGCGTACTGGCGCCTTCGCCGATCGCCATCATCGCGATCACCGAAAAGACGCCGAAGACGATGCCCAGCATCGTCAAGCCCGAGCGCAACTTGTGCAGCATCAGACTCTTGACGGCAAGGACGATCGCTTGACCCAACTGGCTGTTCAACATGGTTGTGACGGAATGAGGCGGGAAAAACGCAGAGCGGCAGGTCGCGAGGGTCAGACGGCCGCATGGCAGAACGGGGCCCCTGCACCCTCGGCAACGGCGGTCCGTCGGCGGTTGCTGTCACGGCAGGTCAATGACGACCGAAGGACATCGGCGGAACCACCGTGCCGGCGGGACTGCGGGAAGGACCGGTGGCATCCTGGATACTCCATTATCGGCCCGAATCCGCAGTTCGTCGACAGCGCGGCGGCGTTTGTGCCCGTCAACGGAGAAGGTCGGTCGTACACCGACCGCTCCAATGCGTTCGACATGTAGCAGCGAGCGGCTGACCCGATGGTGTTTTTCCGCGCCCCCAAGGGGTGCGATTCGCGACGTGAGCCCACGCGGCAGCACGTCACGGGTTTCTTCAACCACGCCGCCAGCCCTGCCGTTCGAACAGCGGCACGAAATGCGCCGGCACCCACAGACGGTCTTCTGGGTGCGGAATCGTGTAGTACTCGACGGGGGGCCGCAACCGTCCGTCGCGCGCGGTCAGGTCGATCACCCAGCGTTCGGGCGGCTGTTGCCGGGCGAGGAACCGCAGTTCAAAGGGGTCGAGCAGCAATGGGTCCATGGCGTCGAAACAGCCGCGGTGTGCGGCGCGGGCTCGCCGAACGTGATCGCGCGCCCGCTGCAACGCTTCGGAGTTGCGGCGCATTGGCCGTGTCGCGCCAGGTGACGAAGCCGTCGGACGGGAAACTTCGGAAGATGTCACGGTCAGCTCCAGCGGTGCATGCGGCGGAGGAACGGCGTCCAACAACGACGGGGCGCGCCGCCACGGATCGACATTCGGCCAGATGAAGTA
>RFHO01000240.1 GCA_003696385.1 Planctomycetota bacterium
GGAATGCGCCACGGCGGGCTGCCGCGGGTCGCGACAGGCCGGCCGCCGGCGGCCGGTGGCGACGTTGAGAATGCTACTCGCCGGCAGCGGTGTGTTCCAGCAGACGGCGGCCGGGATCCGAGTTGCTTTGCATGAAAGCGGCGGAGGCAGCGTGTGGGCTCGAAACCCTGTGTTCGGCGGCATCGCGTAGCAGCGGGGGGGGCGGAGCGGTGCCGATCGCCGAATTCCGCGGCTGCTGCGATACGTGTGGCACCGGCAAGTCCGGGACGACCGCTGTGGGCGATCCGTGTCCAGTGCGTCGGGCGGGTGAACGTGTGTTGAAGCCGGTTGGTCGAAGCGTTGCCGGAACGCTCGTCAGCCGGTACGTTCGTGTTCCTTTTTTCAGGTCGTCACGTTGCCGAACAGGGAGCCGCCGATGTCGCCGGTGACGGTCGTATCTCCAGAGGCGATCGAGCAGCTGCGGGCGTTGTACCGCCGCGGGCTGTATCTGCAGGCGTACGAGTTTGCGACGCAATTCGGGCCTTTGGACACGTGGCGGGGGCCGGCCCGAGGTTGGGCGTCGCGGCTGGCTCGTTCGCTGGGGGCTCCGCGGCTGGCCCGCTTGTACGCGTGGCTGGGTTGGCGCGAGGCTCCGGAGTCGCCGGAGGTCCGTCAGGGCTACATCTACAACGTGCTGGACCGTTCCGGTCCGTACCATGCGTGGCGCGAGCTGCAGCGTCTGGGCGATCTGCCGGGGGCGGACGCGGAAGAGCGGGCGACATGGTACGCGATCCACGCGCAGGTGCTGGGCGTTCTGCGTGATTTCGACCGCGCCGAAACGTGGCTCGAGCGCGCGTTCGAAACCAAACGCGATGACCCGTGGGTGTACGTCGCCCAAGCGAACCTCCTTGAATTGCAGGACCGGTATGAAGAGGCGGCCGCAGCGTTGGAGGAGGGGCTTCGGATCCAGCCGTGGTTCCGCGCGGCCGTGCAGGCGAAGGCCCACCTGTGGACGCTGCTGGGGCGGGACGACGAGGCGGTGCGGTTGCTGCACGAAGGGGCGCAGCGGCTGGAATCGTGCGTTCTGTGGGGACAACTGTTGAGCCTTTCGCTCGAACTGGAGCAGTTCGGCTCGTGTGACGAGTATCTGGAGCGGTTCATTGCCCATGCACCGCTGATGGAACGGGACAAGGAGACGCTGTCATGGGTGGCCGCGGTGCGGTTCCGGCTGGCCTACCATCGGGGGGACTATCGGGCTGCGGTCGAGTATGCGCGGCAGGCCAACGATCGCTTCTATGAAGCGGTGGCCGATCGGATGGAAGCCTGCGGTTTCGAGGGGCGGTACGTGCGGCTGCCGGTGGGCTTCGTGCGTCAGCATCATCTGACGTGCGCTCCGGCGACGCTGTCGGCTCTGAGCCGCTACTGGGGGCGGGACGCGGACCATCTCGAGGTGGCCGAGCAGATCTGCTACAACGGGACGAGCGCATACAACGAGCGCCGCTGGGTGGCTTCCAACGGTTGGATGTTGCGAGAGTTCACGGTCACCGAGGACGCCGCGCAGACGCTGATCGACCGGGGCGTTCCGTTCACCTTCACCACTGTCGAGCCGGGCGGCGGACATCTGCAGGCGGTGATCGGCTATGACAGTCGTCGCGGGCTGCTGGTCATCCGGGATCCGTACCAGCGGGGGACCGGCGAGGCGCTGGCGGACAAGTTGCTGCGGCGGCATGCCGCTTTCGGTCCGCGGGGACTGGCTTTCGTTCCGAAGGAGCGCCGGGAGCTGTTGGAGGGGCTGTCCCTGCCGGACGCGGAGCTATGGGACCGCCTGCATGCTCTGGACGACGCCTTGGAGCGCCACGACCGCGAGGCGGCCCGGCGCTGTCTGGAGGAGATGGAGCAGTGCGCCGGGGGGCACCGTCTGTGCCTGGAGGCCCGGCGGCGGCTGGCCGGCTACGACGGAAATCCGCAGGCGATGCTGGCTGCTCTGGACGAGCTGGCGGAGCGGTATCCCGAGAATGCCGCGGTGCAGGCGGGGCGGATGTCGCTGCTTCGAATCCAGTCCCGGCTGGAGGACCGCTTGGCCACGCTGCGTTCGCTGTGCACGGATCGGGATTCACACCCGATTTTCTGGATCCAGTATGCGCGGGAGCTGATCCAGGATGCGCGAACGCACGAGGAAGCGCGGCGGTACCTGCGACGTGCGTTGCGCTACTGGCCGACGAACGCCCGGTTACTGGAAACACTGGGGCGATACCTGTGGGAGCGGCGTCGGTTCGACGAGGCTTGCGAGCTGCTTCGCTTCGCGGCGTGTCTGGAAGACAAGGACGAATCCGCGGCGGACACGTATTTCCTGGCGGCGTGCGCGGTGGGACGCCGGGAGGAAGCGTTGGCGTTCCTGCGGCGGCGGTTCGAGCGGTATGGGCATCGCGCGGCCGGGCCCGCGCGGACTCTGGTGTTGGCACACGTGCGGCTGTCACAGATGGCCGAGTCGCTGCAGGTGCTGGAAGAGGCGCTGAAGCGGCGGTCCGAGGACGGCGAGTTGCTGTTGTTCGCAGCGGGCCACTACCTGGCGGTGAACGATCGGGAACGCGCGCAGCGGTGTCTGGAGGCGGCGAAGGGACGCGTGCCGCAGGCGGATTGGTTGCGGCAGGCGGCGCGATTCCACCGGTCGCTGGGTGAACTGCCGCAGGCCGTCGAAGCGATCCGGCAGGCGCTGGAGATCGAACCGATGGCCGCGGACCTGCATCGCGAATTGGCGCAGATGCTGGTGGCGACGGAGGGACGCGAGGCCGCGGTGGCGCACTTCGAGTCGGCGATCGGGCAGTTCCCGCATTTTCTGCCGCTGTATCAGGCTTACAGCGAGTTTCTGGCGGACGCGCCGGCGGCGCAGCGAGAGGCGGCGCTGCGCCGCTACCTGGAGCTGGATTCGAGAAACGCCTGGGCGCTGCGCGAGCTGGGGGTGGCCCTGCTGGACCAGCACCGGCTGGAAGACGCCCGAGAAGTGTTGGAGCTGGCGGCGACGATCGAACCGGCGAACAGCGCGTCGCATGCGTTGCTGGGTGAGCAGGCGCTGTTGTCGGGTGACACGGCGGCGGCTCGGGAACGGTTCCGCCAGGCCGTGAAGCTTTCGGTGGACGACACCTTCGCCGTGGAACGGCTCCTCTCGCTGTGCGACACACGGGAGCAGCGGGTGCAGGAGCTGGCGTTCGTCAGGGAACAGCTGATCGAGCAGGTGGTTTCTGGCGGGGCGGTGGTGACGTACTGGTCGCTGGCCCGGACGACGTTGCCGCGGGCCGAGCTGCTGGAACAGTTGCGCGAGGCACTGCAGGCCCGTTCGGACCTCTGGCAGTTGTGGTGTCTGGTGGCGCGGCAGTTGCTGGTGCTGGACCGTGTGGACGAAGCGTGGGAGTACGTGCAGAGCGCGGCGGAGCGGTTTCCGCTGGAAGCCCGCGTGTGGCTGCATCGGGCGGACGTGTGTCACGCGCGCATGGACGTCGAAGAACAGCGGCGCTCCCTGGAGCGTGCGTTGGAACTCGAACCGACGCTGATCTCGGCGGTGGCGGACCTGTCCTTTCTGCTGAAACTGCACGGTGAGCGGGAACGGGCGCTGGCGGTGGTGGAACGGGCGGTGTGCCTGGATCCGACGTCCGAGACGTTACGGGCTCTGCGCGCCGTGCTGCTGTGGGAATCCGGGCGGCGCGAGGAGGCCCTGCAGGACATGACGCAGGCGGTGGAACTGGATCCGGGGCTGGAACACGGCTGGGCCACGCTTGCGGAGTGGTCGATCGTACTGGGCAAGCCGCGATACGCCGAGAGCATCGCACGCAAGCTGACCGAAGCCCGTCCGGGCGAGGCGCGCAGCTGGATGGTACTGGCCCGAGTGATCCATGAGAGGCGGGTCGAGGATCGTCTGGACGCGTTGCGTCGGGCTGAGGCGTTGTCACCCCATGTGGTCGATGTGCATGTGCAGCGGGCGCAGGTGTTGGCGGAAGCGTCGCGCTGGCAGGACGCACTGCGGGCATGCCGGCCGGCGGCTTGGCCGGAAGACGAACGACCGTTTGCGCTGGTCCACACCGAAGCGTTCATCCGTTATCAGCTTGGTGAACGGGCAGAGGCGGTCGAACTGTTGCACCGCGCGCTGCGGGACGATCCGTTTCATGAAGACGGTTGGCGGCTGCTGGCCGAGTGGGCCGTCGCGATGGGGGATACCGAGCTGCTGCAGGAGGCGGGGGAGTCGTTGTACAAGCTCGACCCGCACGATTGCGCGAATCTGACGGTGCTGGCTTGGTCGCTTTCGAAACGGGGCGATCGTTCCGGGGCGATGGAGCTGCTGCGTCGGGCCGTGCAGCTGAACCCCGGCCACGAAGGGGCTGCCGCGATGCTGAGCGAGATGTTGATCGAAGACGGGCGGCCCGAGGAGGCGTGGGACGTTCTGCAGAGGCAGCTTCGGGCCGAACCGGAATCGTCCTCGACGTTGCGTCTGGCCATTGAAGCCGCGGTGCGGTGGCGTGCGGACGTGCGTCAGGCCGTGGAGCTCTTCGACCGGTTGTGCCGCGTGCGCAGTGCGGACGAGACGGCCCTGGTCGGTGCGTTCCAGGCGTTCGTGACGTACGGTTCGAAGCGCCGGAATCGCCGGGCCGTGCGCGACATGTTGGAATCGGAATGGGCGCGTGAGCGAAGTCTGCAGGCGTCCGACGCGGCCGGGGCGGCCTATGAGATACTGAAGGCCGACGTGTTGGACGGGTCGGCGAGTCCGGTGGCCGCGCGGCTGTTCGGCTCACTGCTGTTCGAGCGGGAACGCGGTCGGTTCGCGGAATTCCTGCCGCAGTTGGCGTCGCTCGGTGAAATCGGACATGAAGCGGTCGAACGCTTCCTTGCGGATGCCGGCCGCCGTGCCCCGCGATGGCTGCGGCGGATGCTGTGGCGGGAACGGGAGCGGATGCGCGCGCATCCCGACCTGCTGGCGGCTGTGAACTTCGAATTGGCGGAGCGATTCGGCAGTCGGTTCGTCACGCGATACGTGGGGGATTGGGGCGAACTGGATGGCTTTCCCGCACAGGGGTTGCTGTTTCTGGCCCTCTGCCGGCTGAACGTCGGAGACGCGAGCGGCGCCGAGCGGATTCTGCGGGCGGTGGGCGACGGTCGGGAAGGGGGGAACGAAGCGATCCGGCAGACACTTTCGGCGGTGGTCGATCTGCTGGTCCACCGCGACATCGATGGCGCCGCGCGGCGGCTGGAAACGACTTCTGCAGAAGGTTTGCCGTTCGACGTGGCCATCCATCACAGGCTCGCACAGGCGGTCGTCGACGTGTACCGGCCGCGAGAGAGTGAGGTCGAAACGGCGCAGACCCAGCGTACCGCTCTGAAGACAGTCGAAGAGCTGGCCGCGGTTCGCGGGACGAGCGCCGTCGGCTGCGGTGCGGCCGCCAGGACGTTGGCCCGGCATGTGCTCGCGCGGTTGACGCAGACGGCGGTCCAGTGGCGGGTGCGTTGGGCCGCCCGATGGCTGCTGTGGCGATTGCGGGTGTGCTGGCCGCGGTTCCGATGATCGAGCGGGGGAGCGTCATCCCTCCAGAAGCGTGGTCAGATGAGCGGCGACCGACTCCGCCAGCGCCTGCAGGTTGTAGCCGCCTTCCAGCGTGCTGACGATGCGGCCGCCGGCGTGCCGGTCGGCGATGCGCTGGACGATGCGGGTCAGTGTCGCGAAGTCCCCGGTTTCCAGTCCGAGCGAACCGATCGGGTCGGCGTGGTGCGCATCGAAGCCCGCGCTGATCAGCACCAGTTCGGGCCGGCAGACCTCGGCGGCCTGCTCCACGATGTCGGTGAACCTTCGGATGTACTCGCGGCGCGGCGTACCGAACCGCAGCGGCAGGTTCCACGTGGCACCCAGTCCCGGGCCGGTGCCGCGTTCGTCGGCGCTGCCGGTCCCGGGATAGAACGGATGGCGATGGACCGACAGGAAGTGCACGCGGTCGGTCGCGTAGAAGATTTCCTGCGTTCCGTTGCCGTGGTGAACGTCCCAGTCCACGATCAGCACGCGGTTCAGGCCGTGGTGTTCCAGTGCGTGAGCGGCGGCGACGGCCACGTTGTTGAACAGGCAGAATCCCATGGCCGCGGCGGGACGCGCGTGGTGGCCGGGCGGCCGGACCAGGCACAGCGCCTGTCGGGGACGCGATTCGCTCGGAACGTCGGCCTGCAGGACCAGGTCGACGGCGGCACAGACCGTTCCCGCGGCGCGGACCGCCACATCGAACGACTCGCGGGAAACGACCGTGTCCGCTTCGATCCGTCCGCCGCCCA
>RFHO01000241.1 GCA_003696385.1 Planctomycetota bacterium
GCTTCGGCGGTGCGGCGGGCGAATTCGATCGATTGGCGGAGCGGCGTATCGACTCCCGGGTTGCCGGCGGCGCTGCGGAGGACGAGAGTTCGGGGCGAAGTTCCGACTGGATTTTCCGGCCGACCGCGGTGTGGGGCGCGGTTCTGGCCGGGGACGTCAAATTCCGAAGGGTTCGTACTCGGGGTCGTCTCCGGTGATCACACGCGCGAGGTGGTAGGCCTGTTCGCGGACGATGGCGCGGAGCGGCAGATTGACGCCACGGCGGGGATACAGCAGCGGAGTGCGGAAGCGGCGGAAGAACTCGTCGATGAAGACCTTGCGGCCGGGATCGTCCAGGTAGACGGCGATGACGGGTCCGTCGGGCTCGGGCGGCTCCGGCTGCGGCGATTCGTCGAAGACGTCCGGCAGCTCGGGGGTTTCGGCGTCGTCTTCGGGCGTTTCGGTGGCGGGCGGCGGCGTTTCGTCGGAGGACGCGTCCGGTTCGGGACGCTCGGCGTCGTACAGCAACCGCTCGGGCGGGATCGGACCGACGCGTCGGAAGTCACCGGGCCCGAGTTGCCGGAGATTGATCAGTCGCAGGACGAGCTGGTCGACCTGCGGGCGGAACTCTTCGATCAGGTCGAGTACCAGCGAGGGGCGGCCATAGGCCGGCTGGTGGAAGAAGCCCAGGGTGTGATCGAGTCCGGTGCGGAGGATTTCGTTTTCGGCCAGCGTTCCGAGCAAGGCGTAGCCGAACGACAGGCAGGCGTTGACCGGATCGCGCGGCGGACGGCGGGAACGGGTTTCGAAGCGGAACGCATCGTTGAGGATGAGTTTGCCGAACTGGGAGAAGTAGGTGGCGGCGGCGTGGCCTTCGATGCCGCGGAGGGTGTCGATGTCGGGGGCGTTGGCGGCACGCCGGGCGGCGAGCCGCAACGTCGCGAGGGCATCGGCGACGGCGGGATCCTTCAACCGGGGCTGGGCGCGCAGCAGGATGTGGCGCTGGTTGCGGATCTTGGCCTGCACGATGCGACGGGCGACGGAGAGCGCGAAAGCCGGGTCGGTGGTGCGGCGGTACTGCTGCAGGCGGAGCGTGACGTTCTTCGAAGCCGGGCCGACCAGCCGGGCGCGGAACTGGCCGGCGGCGGAGAGGAAGACGACGTCGATTCCGCGGCGGGCCAGACCCGCGAGGGCCGCGGAGGTGACTTCGACGCGCCCGAACAGCAGGAGCTGATCGACCTGGTTGAGACGGAGCTTCTTGAGCGTCCGCTCGCCCTTGACGACCGACAGCATGGGGCCGTCGAGGGCCAGCCGCGTCCCCTGCTCCGTGACGGCGATGGTGTTCATGAGCGGGATTCCCGAGCTTCGGTCTGGCCAGCCCGGCGGGGCGGAACACGCCGCGGTCGACGGGCTGCCGCGATTCGAGCGTGCCGTGCGCGGACGGGGCATCGTCGCGGCGCGATTCGGCGGCGTGTGTGCCGGACGTCAGGACGGCGGCGTGTGGCCGCTGCCATCGCCGGGTTCGGATGATTCTGCGTCGGACAGCGGATGGCGGGCAACCGCGTCGGGCTGCGACGCTTCGGAAGCGGCCGCCGAATCGGGGACGGGTTCCGGGCGATCCGGCCGCGGTTCGGTGTTTTCTTCCCAGACGAGTTCTTCCACGCCTTCCTGCTCGATCAGCCGGTAGCGGCCTTCGGGGAGGACGAGTGTGCGGTCAGGGAGCATCCTGAGGATGGAGCAGAGGCGATCGTGCAGTTGCTGCCACTCGCGTTCGATTTCCTCCCTGCGGCGCTGCAGGACACCGAAGCGGCGGGCCATCGATTCGGCGTCGGCCGGCGGCTGTGCGGCTTCGGGACGACGGGCATCGGGCGGGAGCGTCAGCAGGTGAAGTGTGGGCGTGGGATAGTGGTTGGGGGCGAAGGAGAAGTCGCAGTTGCAGGGCACGCGGCGGGTGACGTGACCGATGCGTTTGCGGATCTTGGCGCAGGACATCGGGTTGCCGCGGAGCGGGCTTTTGAGCAACTGGTCGGGCGCCACGTCCAGGCACTTGCGGAGCAGGTAGTTGACGGCCTGCGGCCCGGCGGGCAGGTGTCCGAGCGTGTGGACGAGCACGAGCCGCTCGTCGTGCATCAACTGACGGTGCTCTTCGACCTGCCTTTTCAGCTCGGCCAGCACCGGGCAGTTGTGGAACAGGTGGGCGACCTGGGGATCGGTTTCGAAGTCGGCCTCGGTCCAGGATGGAGGCAATTCGGGCGGCGCGGGCGCCTGTGTGTCCGGCTGTTGCCCCGCGGGCTCGTCCTGCCGTTCGTCCGGCGGCTCGGGGGTCTCGGCCGGGACGGCGACGACCGTGGCTTTCAGTGCGTCGGCGATGCGGAACAGGTCGGGACGTTCGAGCCTGGGCACGTCGCGGAGGACACCGAGCTGGTCCTCGAGCGGGCGTCCGTCGTCGTCGAGGAACAGGCTGCGATAGCCGGTCCGCCGATGGATGCCCAGGGGGAGCTTGATCAGGTTGCCCAGTCCCTTGCCGGTGCGGCGTGCCTGCTTGGGGAAGAACTCCAGGTGGAATTCGTCGGGGATTTCCGGCTGGAGTCGGGCCAGCAGCAGCTTGCCGAACTGGTGCAGCACGGCGGCGTCTTCGGGATGCCGGAGGAAGACCCAGTAGTGGCGGCCCTTGTACCCGGAGTTTTCGAACAGCGGCCGCAGGCCGAGGTCGCGCAGGATGGTGAGCAGCCGGGGGCCGAGCTGGCGGATGGTCTCGCGGAGCGACTGGGCGACGAACGCATCGCGGCGGGCACGGTCCAGGGCCGGGCGGTCGATGTCCAGGTCGATGGCGAACCAGCAGGCCGTGCCGTCCAGGCGGATGGGATAGACGCCGACCGTGTACGCTCCCAGCAGGTGGTTGCGGATCACCGTAGGCGTGAGCGGTTCGTGAACCGGGGTGTACCCGGTGCGTTTGCTTCTGGGGTCGGCCCACTGGCGTGCGTGGACGTCCTCGCGGCCGGCGAACAAGGTGGCCATGCGAACGCAGTCGGCGTCGGTGGGGGCGAGGTCGGGGACGGCCTCGGGCCGTTGCTCGTCGCCGGCGGGTTGGCCGCGGAGCTGTCGCGCCCGCTGCGCCGGCAACCCGGCAGCCACGGCGTGCTCCAGGATTTCGTCGAGCCTGGGGAAGGCGCCGTCCTGGCGAAGCAGCGGGCACAGGAGCTCCAGGGCCCGCTCGTCGGCGGGATCACCGGCCAGCAGACGCTCCAGCAGATGCGTGGCCCGCTCGATTTCGCCCCGTTCGGAGAGGTACTCGGCCAGCTTCAGAATGGCTTCGCGGTCCTCGGGATCGTCGCGCAGGGCGAGTTCGAATTCGGTGAGCGCCAGGCCGTACAGTCCCGCCTGCTCGCAGAGCAGCCCCCATCGAAAATGATCGCCGGTTTCGCCGTGGCGGGCCTTGACCGCGGCGGCAATCTCTTCGGCGACGTTCGGATCCCCGGCTTCCAATCGCTCGCGCAGTCGGTCGATGCGTTCGGCCGTCATGACGGATCCTCCAGTGGCGTGTCCACGGCGGTGCTTCGGGTGATCGGTGCGTCCGAGGCTGCGTCCGTCGGTGCGATGCGGCGATCGGAGCATGACGCAGAGCCGCGCTTGCGGCGAAGCCATCGACCACGTGCCGCCCTCCGCGAATCAGTCGGCGGGCAGCTCCGTGGGCAGTTGCGGCAATGGGTCGCGGCGCGGCTTGCCCAGCGCGGCGGTCGCGGCGTCGATCGCCTGATTCAGCCACGGTTCGAGGAACTCGGCGATGCGGCGGTAGTCTTCCGCCGTGATGGGTCGGAGACCGTGTGCAAACAGAGACAGGTTGCGTACTTCCAAGGCATTCAACAATCGGGGGCGGGCTTCGGTGAAGACCGGCGCCAGCGGATCTTCGGGGAAGGCGGCGATCAGGTCCCACGCTCGGAGCAGGCCGATGCGCACCGGTTCGCCTTCGGAGCGGCGTTGCGTGGCCAGGTCGTCGCGGACGGCTTCGGGCACGCGCTGCAGGTCCACGTCGGCGGTGTCGATCTCGTGTCGTTTGCGGAGCCAGATCTGGGCGGTCAGTTCGGTGGCGCGATAGAACCGGCCGACCGCGTCGTCGTATCGCCGCTGTGCGGCCCGGCGCTGCGCGTTGCGCACGAGGTCCTCCACCAGCTCGAAGCCGTGCCCGGTGTCCCGGGCCAGCACGTTGGCGAAGCGGCTGTGCAGCGGGAAGGACCGCGGAGCGGCCGCCAGCAGATCGCGGGCGCTCTGGTGGTCGAAGCGGTCCCAGGCATCAAAGGCCAGGGCGAACAGCCGCCAGTGCTCGAGCGTCTGCAAATACCGTTGCGACACATGCTTGCGGGCGGCGTCCTCGAGCAGCTCGACCACCGCCGCGTAGTCGAAGCGTTGCAGAAACAGGCGGCACAGCTCCAGTTGCCGGCGGACGTAGATGTCGCCGATGGACAACTGGCGGGCGAACTCCGTACCGTCCTGGACCTTTTCGAGGTTCGTGCGGGCTCCGGTGACCACCTGGATCTCGCACTGCCCGTCGTCGATGGCGGCCGCGGCCAGACCGGCCGTCATGGACTTGGTGCCGCCGGTGTAATCGACGATGACCCGGGCGTCGGGGAAGCGCTGGCGCAGATCCTGGATCGCCCGGACCGCCTCGTGGTAGCAGGTATTCAGGTCGTCCACGTTCGGAATCTTCACCACGCGGTACCGATCCGGCGTCAATCCCGCAAGAGTGACGATGTTGGGCAGATCGGGACCGGGCACGTCGCGCGAACTGCGCAGCACGTTGCCCTCACCGATGACCTGCAGGTAGCTGCCCTTGGCGCGGTGGGTGTCGTCCGAGCAGAGGAAGACGACGAACTCCGGGCGATTGTGTTCGATGCTCTTGACGATCGGCTGGTGGGACC
>RFHO01000242.1 GCA_003696385.1 Planctomycetota bacterium
AAGTCGGTATCGAACGCCCCCAACCATCCCGGCGACAGTTCGAAAGCCGTTCCCGCCGGCAGCAGAGGCGACAGCAGGTTTCCTCCCTCCAAACGGCAGTCGTCCCAGACGCGGCCCGGCACCCGCCGAAGGATCGGGGGCCGATCGCGCCGGCACTCCCATTCCAGCTCCACCCCGTCCTCCCCCATCGCCAGCACCAGCAGCCGCCGGTCCGTACCGACCAGCCATCGCGTGCGCTGCTCCACTGCCTGCGCAGCCGGAGTCGGCGAGGGGCACGCAACGTGGACGTCTCCATAGGCGAAGACCGGCACTTCGCCCTCTTCGAGCTGCGCCCGCATCGCGATCAGCACCGGGACCGGCGGACGGTCGCTTCTGGCCTCCGGCCACAGCGTCGCGGCGAACCATGCACCATACGCCGCTTCCAGACGGCTGCTCACCCGCTCCGCGGGAATTCGCAGGAACGTCAGCGTTTCGCCCAACAGCCGATCCCCCGACGCCATTCGCCCCGGAAGGTGTACGGCCCCGTCGATCAGGTCTTCGACGAACCGCTCCGCCAGCGGTCCGTCCGGATCCAGGTCGGGCACGTCGAATTCCCTCGGCGGCCGTGCAACCAGCCCCGCCAGCCATTCGTCCCGTATGTCGGAGGGGACGCCCGCCAGCGTGCGCGATCGCTGCAGCCGATCCCGCAGTTCGTCGCGCTCCAGTCCCTTCACGCTCGTCAGAAACCCCGCCAGCGCTTCCGCCGCCTGCCGCAATTCGTCCGTGTCTGCACCACCGGAATCCCCGGCCGGTTTCGGCGCGACATTCAGCCGCACGCCCAAGCGGTTCTGCACGCCTTCGCGCCACTTGCGGACGCGCGATTCCGTCCGCCCGTGCATGTGAGACGTGAAGAACTCTTCCAGCTTCTCCGCGACCCGCCGGCGTTCTTCCTCGGTGAGCACGTACGCCGCCGGCAGCAGTCGCGCGGGCCGCCGGTGCTCCGAGAGGCAACGATACAGGAATACCCGATCGTATTCGTTGCGAAGCTGCAGCCGCGACACCTCGGCCAGCGCCGCCCGCAAGCTCTGCCGCGACAGCGGAAACGACGCCGCCAGCTCGACCAGCTCCGCACCATACACCCAGTTGGCGTCGCGGTAGCGGAAGTCCCCGCCGTAGATCCCGGCCACTTCGTACGCAATCACGCGGATCAGGCTGCGGAGAAACTCGATCGCCCGCCGGTCGATCAGATCCTGAGTCACTTTCTTCAACGCCATCGAAGCCGCCTGCGAACCCGCCCACATGGCAGCGGCCGCCAATGGGTTGCCTCCCAGCAGCACCCGCCCGGGCAACCACGCATGACGCGCCACGTTCCAGAAGGGCCGAAGCGTCCGATACGCCCCGTAAACCTTCGTCGCCGTCCGCAGGTACTTGTAGAGCTGCTGGATGTCATACTGATGCACGGCCACCGGCAGCGATTCCATCAGCACCAGCACGTGCAGACAAACCCGGCTGCCCGCGCGAAGCAGCTGCTCCAGGTTCGTCTCCAGCAGCGGATTCTGCGCGTCCGGTTTGTAGACACGCGCGACGCGCACGATCAGCTCGTACAGCTCGTCACGCAACCTGGTCCACGAGAAGCTGCCGTCCTCCGTGAATTCATTCCGCCGGATTTTCTCGTACAGCCGCTCAGACTCCTCTTCCAGCAGCGACAACACCCGACGGTCTTTTTCGGCCAGTTCCAACAGTTCCTGCGAACCGTCCACCGCGACGGCGTCCGCATCCGCCCGTGCGGCGGTCGGCGTGTCTTTGGAATTGCCGTCGGCCACGGTCGCCGATCGAAGCTCGATCGGCGTCGGATATTCGAGCCACTCGTGGAAGGCCAGCAACCGGTCCTGCAGCGCGCGCCAACGCTCCTCGATCTGCTCCTCTTCCTCGGCCAGCCGCGCCAGCAATTCGGCCTGCGTCCGCTCCCACTCCTCGCGCTCCTGCTGCAATCGCTGCTTCTCCGCTTGCAGTTCCCGAACCTGGCGCTGCACCATCCGTTCGCGGTTGGACGCCCGGTGCACGAACCAGGCCGCCGCCACAGCGGCCACCAGCGCACAGCCCAACAGTGACACGGCCACGGCCGCATTCACCGGCCAAATCCACAGTGCGATCGCCGCAGCTCCCGCCGCCGCCATCCACACCAACACCGCCGGCCACAGGTGAAAGCGTCGCTCGCGCAGCAAAGCGGCGTCGGGTTCCCGATGCGATGGCTGTTCGTTATCGTGGCTCACGCGCTGAACTCCCTGCGGTTTCCATGGATCGGCGCATTCCAACAAGCCAACACCGCGCAGTCCGCCCAAAACGTCTGCGGTCCGCCAGCGGTGGCACAGGTCCCCGGCGATACACGTCGAACGATGGCCAACGGTGTCCGAATTGATGTCCGACCAGAACGTCACCGTCAATCGAACGCTCGTCGGTGTCCTGGCGCTCGCCTGTTTGGGCGGAGCCGCGGCGCTGGCGTTCAGCGGCCACGGCGGGCAATCCGTCCGACTCTGGCAGGCCGGCCTGATCCGCGTCGGCCTTGTGCTGGCGGCCCTGTGGATCGCGTTGCCCACGAAGGACCGACCGGCGGCCTGGGCGAACATCTCCAAACGCACTCTCGTCGTGGCGCTGATCGGATTGCTGGCGCTGCTTCGGCTGCCGCTGCGAATCGTGTTGCCGATCGTGTTCGGCGCGGCTCTGTGCGGCTGGCTGCTGCGACCGCGCCCTCGCCGCCGACACGCTCCGCCCTCGGCACGTTCCGCGTCCCCTACGCGTCACAGCTCCGACAACTGACACGCGGCAGCACGGATCGGTTTTCCGATGCGTTCGATGCGCTGCCCGTCGCTCTCCTTTCATTCGACGGCCGTCCGCCGCGGCGAAACGTCCGATCTGGTCTGGACACCGACCGGCCGTTTTGCCACAGTCCCGCTCCACGCGATTTTTGCGTTTCGATCACACCTCCCGAACCCGCCCATCGAATTCCCGCCGGCGTGCGGCGCTCCGCGGAGTTCCGCCCCGTCGCGTCCGACCGCTGGCATGCCGAACGAACCGCCGATGCACCGGTCCCGCCGCGGTCGTTTTCGCAGACGTTCGGAAGACGACCGTCCCGCGGCGGTCAGCCCGGCCTAACGGTCCGGGTCACCTGCTGGACATCGCGAAGAACGCCGAACGCCCTGTGACCCGGCCGTTCCGCCACATTCGCCGCAACCCCCTCCAGTACCGTTTTCCCTTCCCGACGACCGACGACCGCGGCGTGGCCCGCGGCCGCGTCGTTCGACTCGAATCGACGGAGATGTCCGCATGTCACTCACATTGCGTCGTCTCATCGCCGCCCTGCTGGTCGCGGGCAGCCTGACCGCCGCTTCCGGGTGTGCGCTGGTCGAGCCCGGAAAAGAGTTCTTCCGGCAGTCCTGGCGGATCTTTCGTCCCAAGACCAGCGACTACCGTGACACCACGCAGGAAGAGGTCGAGGACGGCTGGAGCTTCGTGGGCAAGGAAGCCCGCGGCAACCAGCCGATCGAGCACGAAAACGACCCCTTCAAGCGGTACCTGATGTCGCCGAAAGCGCGGAGTATCGAGCGGAACCTGGGCATCGACTGAGTTCCGCGGTGAGGTCGTCCTCCGCAGGCCCCACCGGATACCACGACGATCGCCCCCACCGCACCCGTTGCGTGCGTTTCCGCCGCAAACTCGTTTGCGGCATTGTGATCGTCGCCGCACAACGACAGAATGCACGTATCCGACGAACACCATCGCCCGACGACAGCGTCACCGACCGAACAGGCACAGACGCGTTTCCTCTGCCGGCGGCGGGATCGCCCGGCCCGCCGTCAGCGGTCCGGGACATCGCCCTCGCGGGTTCCGCGCGTCCGCGACCGGTCGGATCGGGCGGGGACAGGTGCGGAGGGACGGTCATGCGTCGAGCAACTGGCGGCGCACCGCGCTGGCATCATCCACCGGTTTCCCGTCGCTGCAGCATTCAAGCCGGAGCGATCGGCCTGCTGGGGCTGGGCATGAACCACCGTCTGGCCCTGGCCGAGGCGGACCGGCGTCAGGTCGCACACGGCGGCGGCCGGGCGCTTTCCTGCATCTACATTTTTCTCTCCGGCGGGCTGTCACACCACGACAGCTTCGACCTGAAGCCCGACGCCCCCGACGGCGTTCGCGGCGAGTTCCGGCCGATCCCCACCCGCGTGGCGGGACTGCAGATCTGCGAACACCTGCCGATGCTCGCGGCTCGAGCCGACCGCTGGGCACTGTGCCGTTCGCTGACGCATGGAACCAACGACCACACCCGCGGGCACTTCTACATGCTCACCGGACGCTCGGTCCCCTCGCCGGGCTTCCGCGGCGACCGCAAGCCGCGGCCGACCGACTGGCCCTCGATCGCTTCGATCGTCGGCGACGCCCTGCCTCCGCGCAACAACAACCTGCCTCCGGCCATCGTGCTGCCCGAACGGCTGGTGCACTGGTCGGGCGGCGTGATTCCGGGAGCCTACGGCGGACAGATGGGTTCGCACCGGGATCCGTTCTTCATCGAAGCCTCGCCCTATGGCAATCCTTTCTGGCGCGGAGCGTACCCGGAATACACGTTCCCGGCACATTCGAAGAAGCCGCCGTCCGAACCGGATGCGCGCGTCTTTCAGGCTCCCAACCTGAGTTTGCCGGTGGACATGAGCGAAAGGCGACTGGCCCGCCGGCTGCACCTGCTGAAGGAGATCGACCGCCAGCGCCGAGCCTTGGACACCGCCGCATCGACGCGTGCCTTCGACCGGCAGCGGCAGCGCGCCATCTCGCTGCTGACCGACCGGAAGGTGCGCGAGGCTTTCGATGTCACCCGCGCTCCGGACGCCGTGCAACGGCGCTACGGCCGCAACAGCTTCGGATGGTCCCTGCTGATGGC
>RFHO01000004.1 GCA_003696385.1 Planctomycetota bacterium
GGCGGATCTGACCCGGGGAAGGGCGCCCTCACTTCTTGCCTGCGCCACGTCGGGTGCGTTTCTGCATGAAGGGGGGAATCCTGGGCACGGAACCGCGATCGTCGGGAACCTTCAATTCAGCCTGCAATCGTCGGATCTCCGCCTTCAGTTCCTTGACGACGTCGGCGTAAGCGGGGTCGTCGTACACGTTGTGCATCTGACGCGGGTCCTTCTGCAGGTCGTACAGCTCCCACTCGTCGATGTTGTAGAAGTGGACCAGCGTGTAGCGCTGCGTTCGCACGCCGTAGTGTCGGCGTACCAGGTGTGCCACCGGGCGGTTGGCGCGGAACTCGTAGTAGTGGTAGTAGAAGCTCTTCCGCCAGTCGGCGGGTGTGTGGCCTTTGAGCAGCGGAACCAGGCTGCGGCCCTGCATGTCTTCGGGGATCGGCACGCCCGCGATGTCCAGGAAGGTTTCGGCGAAATCGAGATTGCTCACCAAGTCCGTGTTGACCGACCCCGGCTTCACGACGCCGGGCCAGCGAATCAGCAGCGGGGTCTTCAGGGATTCCTCGTAGATGAACCGCTTGTCGAACCAGCCGTGGTCGCCGAGGAAAAACCCCTGGTCGGACGAATAGACCACCACCGTGTTCTCGGCGAGACCGGATTCATCCAGATAGTCCAGGACCCGGCCGACCTGGTCGTCCACCGCGGCGACGCATCGCAGGTAGTCCTTGATGTATCGCTGGTACTTCCAGCGGACCAGATCCTTGCCGGTGAGATTCGCCTTGCGGAAGGCTTCGTTCTTCGGGCCGTACGCGGCGTTCCACAGCTTCAATTGTTCGGGCGTGAGGTTCCTGGGCGGAATGAGTTTGAGATCGGCCGGTGTGAGTGTCCGGGCGATCGACATGTCGGCCATGCGGGCCGCGCTGGAGCGGGTGGCATAATCGTCGAACAGGTTGTCCGGTTCAGGGATCGTGACATCGTCGTACAGGTGGAGATACTTCGGTCCCGGTTGCCAGTTGCGGTGCGGCGCCTTGTGCTGGTACATCAGCAGGAACGGCTTGTCCGGATCGCGTTTGTTCTTCAGCCAGTCCAGAGCGATGTCGGTGATGATTTCGGTCGTATAGCCGGTATACCTGACGCGTTTGCCGTTTTCGATCATCGGCGGATTGTAGTAGGGCCCCTGGCCGATCAGGATGTTCCAGTAGTCGTAGCCCTGCGGGTCGCTGCCCAAGTGCCATTTGCCGACGATGGCGGTCTGGTACCCGGCCTTTTGCAGCAGTTTGGGAAAGGTCTGCTGGCTCCCGTCGAAACGGTCGCCGTTCATGTAGAAGCCGTTCAGATGGCTGTACTTTCCCGTCTGGATCACGGCTCGGCTGGGACCGCACAGCGAGTTGGTGACCAGACAGTTGCGGAACAGCATCCCTTCCCGGGCGATGCGGTCGAGGTTCGGCGTGGTGTTGATTTTCGAGCCATAGCAGCTCAGCGCGTGGGCCGCGTGATCGTCAGTGAAGATGAACAGGATGTTCGGCCGTTTGGCCGCCTGCAGCGATCCGCACAGCGAAAGCACGAAAGCCACACACGACAGCGCGGCGGACAGGACCGGGAAGCGGCGACGGAACATGGCGAAACCCTCGAGAATCAGGAACCGAAAAAACGCTGTGCAGCCCTGGCGCGCCGTGGTCGGCAAGCCGCGGCTCCGTGCGGTTGGGGCCGGATCTTCGGCACACCGGCGGCGCCGATGGTGGATCGCCGATCATCGCTGCGAGCCGGTCGGCACGGCGTTCAGCGGTCGATCTCGCCCATGACGATGTCCAGCGATCCGACGATGGCCGGCACGTCCGCGACCAGCACTCCACGGCATAGCTCGGCGGTCACCGAGAGATTACAGAATGACGAACTCTTGGCGCGGGCCCGCAACGGAATCGCGTCGTTCTTGCCGACCACATAAAACCCCATCGCACCGCGGGGGCATTCGGTTTCCAGATAGACTTCCTTGCGTGGCAGTTTGGCGTTGAACTTGTGCGGCACACGGTGTGTGCCTTCGGTGTTCGGATAGCGTTCGATGGCCTGGCGCAGGATCCGCACCGATTGCACCACTTCCATCATGCGGACGAAGAAGCGGCACCAGCTGTCGCCCACGACCACTTCCGGAGGAGCGTCGTCGAACGGAGCGACGGCGACGTCGAAGTCGTAGTCCTTGTACATCCGCGTGTAGATCGGATCTCCGTCGCGGCGAAGGTCCCAGTCGATGCCGCTGCCGCGCAGCACCGGTCCGGTACAGCCGTGGGAAATGGCCAGTTCGCGCGGCAAGACGCCGATGCCGGCGGTCCGCTTGATGAAGATCGAGTTGCGGGTCAGCAGCGTGTGGTATTCCTGGATCCGCGGTTCGAACCAGTCCAGAAACAGCGAGGCGGCATCCAGCCAAGACAATCGCGTGTCGGGTGATCGGCCGGTGAGGCCGGCCAGTCCGGGCGGAATCAGAATCTCCGCGGGCAAATCGTGCGTCGCGCCACCGATGGTCAGGTAGCTGTATGTGAGGCGGGCGCCGCAGGTTTCTTCGAACAGGTCGAGAATGATTTCGCGTTCCCGAAACGCATACAGAAACGGGCTGAATGTGCCCAGGTCCAGTCCGTAGGTTCCCATGGCCACCAGGTGGCTGGCGATGCGGTTCAGTTCGGCGATGATCACGCGGAGCGTCATCGCCCTTTCGGGAACCTCGATGCCCAGAAGTTTTTCGACGGCCAGGGACCAGCCCAGATTCATGTTCATGCCGGCCAGATAGTCCATCCGGTCGGTGTAGGGGATCCACTGGACCGGCGTGAGGTTTTCGCCGATCTTCTCGGCGCAGCGGTGCAGGTAACCGATGTGCGGGGTCACGTCGTGGACGACCTCGCCGTCGGTCTTCAACAGCAACCGCAGCACGCCGTGTGTGCTGGGGTGCTGCGGCCCCATGTTGACCAGCATCTCGTCCGTACGGACGTCGAACTCGACGACGCGGGGATCTTCGATCGTCAGGGGCATGGTGAGAGGGTCCTCGAACTGAAACCGCTCGGCGAACGCGGTGTGTTCGGCCGCTCGGAAGCTCACTTTCCGCGGATGCCGTGGTATTCCAGCGGAAACTCGTAGTCCTTGCGCAGTGGATGGCCGACCCAGTCCACGGGTAACAGGATGCGGCGGAGATCCGGGTGTCCCACGAACCGCACGCCCACCAGATCGAACGCTTCACGTTCGTGCCACTCGGCGATGGCCCACACCGAGCAGACACTGGGAACTTCGGGCAGCTTGCCGGGCTGATCGTCTTTCCAGCGCGGGAGGATCACCTTCAGCGTGATCGTGTGCCGCAGCGTATAGCTGGAAAGGTGGTAGACGATCTCGAGGTGCGGCTCGAAACCGGCCTTGGCGGCTTTCCTGGGATCCGGTTCCAGGTAATCGACACCGCAGAGGTTGTTCAGGTGATCGAATTGGAGTCGCTGGTCGTCGCGGCAGAAGCGGGCGACTTCGGTGATCGATTCCGGCTTCACCTCGACCCACGGGTCGCCATGTTCGGTGTCCAGCCGGCGGATGATGTCTTCGCCGAAGCGCTCCCGCAGCACGTCGAAGATTTCTTCGGGCTTCATGAATGTCTCCGTGACGATCGAGTCCACCGGGGCCGGTTCGCGTCGAGCGGTGACAGCGAGGCTGGTGGCCGGGGAACAGCCCATCGGCCGTCCGGCGGCCTTCCAGATGGAGCCTCAGGCCACCGTCGATTCCTGCCGTGTGGCTTCCGGTGGCGGGACTACCGTGGGGGTGCGGGCCAGGTGCTGACGGTGTTCGGTTTGGCGGGCCAGTGAGCGGACCCAGTCCAGGTCGCCTCGTTTCCAGACATATGCGAAGCCCACCAGCAGCACGCCGAAGAACACGAGGATGTCCACCAGGCCCGTCTTCAGCAGGGCCAGGGCGGTCTGCGGGTCGATGGCCTGATCGGGCTTCAATGTGCCCGCAGGCAGGCTGGCGAGCTGTTCGGTCAGTTGCGCGGCTACCGCGGGCGGTACGCGTTGATCGGCCAGTTGCCCGGCCGTGCCATAGACCGCAGCCCACGGAAAGAAGAAGGCGACTTCCACGTCGAAGACGATGAACAGAAGCGCGACGGTGTAGAACCGCAGGTCGAACTGAATGAAGCTGCTGCCGATCGTCGGCTCACCGCATTCGTAGATCGCGTCCTTTTCCGGGCTGCGTACGCTGGGACGGATGAGCTTGCCGATCAGCAGAGGGATCAGCAGCATCAGCGAGCCGGTCAGCGCGAACAACAGCAGATGGCCTACGACGTCCGGCATGACTGTGTTCCCGGTTTCGTGGTGTTCCCGTTGGTCGATGGTATTCGGATCCGGCCGGCGGCAATGGAGCGGGCGCGGCTGCGTCCGGACGCGCCGGGATCAACGTGCCACAGTGTCCGAATGCTGCGGCAGCTCGCTGATCGGCCGCCGCCCCGCGAAGCCGGCATCCAGATCGTGCCAGTACGCGACCGTGTCTTCGCCCAATTGCCAGCAAAGGAAAACATCCCGGTCGCCACACTTGGCGGGAAAATCGATCAGCCCGAGGACGGGATCCTTGAGCTGCACGCCGAGCTGTCGCAGCTCATCGATGCACGCCTCGAGCTTCTCGATGTCCTGTTCCATTTCCCGCTCCATTTCGCGGACCTCCGCCGCGTACACGTCGTCGTCCGCCTCGCGAGGTCGTCGTCGATGTCGGGCCGCCAGTTCGTTCAGACGGTCCTTCTGATCGTGGATCTGGCGGAACAGCGTGACGATGTCACGGACGATGGCGCGCAGCAGCGGCAGCATCCGATTCGCCTCTTCCGGCGTGAAGTATTTGGGAAAACGCGACGACGCGGAGGCGTCGATGGGACCGGTCATCGTTGGATCCTCCCCGTCGGGCAGTTGGTGTGTGGGATTCCCGTTGTCGGCCGGGACGGCGACCGTAGCGACGCGGGCCCGTTCGAGCAGCCAGGATGCGATCGTGGCCAGCGATTTCACCACAACCGGGTCGGTGCAGAGGTCACGGATCCGCGACCGTGCCGGCCGGCTCATCGTTCACTTGCTGCCGTCGCCGGCGTACTCGAACGGCACGGGCTCGCCCTTCACCCACACCGGTTCGTACAACACCTTCGACTCGGCGACGGCGGTGGGGTTCAGCGTGGCCTGTCCCCAGGCGATCTCCAGCGGGAGCTTGGCGAAGTCCACGACGCAACCGTCGCGGCTGTAGCAGCTCAGGTCGTAGTTCGATCCCATGAATATGCAGTCCACTGGGCACGGTTCCACGCACAAGGCGCAGAACATGCACTTGGTGTAGTCGATGGTGAAGCCGTTGATCTGAAAGCCCTTGCCGACGGGCGATTTCTGTTTGTCGATGTAGATGCAGTCGACCGGGCAGGCATGGGCGCACTTTTCGCACCCGATGCAGGTGGTCAGATCGAAGCGGTGAAATCCGCGATACCGTGGCCGGACCGGAGCGGGCAGCTCGGGATACTCGAAGGTCTGCGTGAAGGCCGACCGCTGGTAGGTGTTTGTCATGATGCGGATCGTGACCCACATGCCCTTCAGGACGGTGATCACGGCCACCCAGACGTTTCGAAACCATTCGAGCATGTGTTGCGATTCTCCGAAAAGTCGTGACGGTCGTTGCGCAGGGCCCCGCGGCAAACGATGCAGCCGGGTAGAAACGCGGCCGGCGACCGCTCGTATCCCATGACCACC
>RFHO01000243.1 GCA_003696385.1 Planctomycetota bacterium
GAAGCGGTGCAATGAGAGCGCACTCGGGATACGGCAGTGACGGGGCCGCGCGGGATTTCGGGACCGTCGGGCGTGTGAGGCGGTCGACATGGTGGTGGGCATGGGCGTGCATCGGGGTGCTGACGACGTGTCGTGGGCCGCTGGCGGCGGGGGAGATTCCCGTCGTCCGCCCCGAACAGGTGGGGATGCGGGCGGACCTGCCGCAGACCGTCGGATCGATCATGAACGAGCTGATCGAGCGGAAAAAGCTGGCCGGTGGTGTGGTGATCATCGCCCGGCACGGCAAGATCGCACATTGGGCGTCGTACGGCCGAATGGACGTGGAAGCGGACAAGCCGATGCGGAAGGATGCGATCTTTCGCATCTATTCGATGACCAAGGCGATCGTCACGGCCGCCGCGCTGCAGCTTTACGACGCGGGGAAGCTGGATCTGGACGCTCCGGTGGCGCGGTATCTGCCGGAACTGAAAGGCGTGCGTGTCTGGGATTCGGGCGAGACGCGGCCACCGAAGACGACGCTGACGGTTCGAGACCTGATGCGGCACACTTCCGGATTCAGTTACGGGCGGACGGGTGTGGACCAGATCGACCGCGCCTTTCGCCGGGCGAAGCTGCTGGACCGCGACGTCGATCTGGCGGAGTTCACCCGTCGCTTGGCGGACGTGCCGCTGCTGTTCGACCCGGGAACGGATTGGAAATACGGCGTTTCGATCGACGTTCTGGGGCGTGTGGTGGAAGTGGTGTCCGGCCAGCCGCTGGATGTGTACCTGCGGAAACGGATTTTCGAACCGCTGGACATGCGGGACACGGCGTTCTTCGTTCCCGACGAGAAGCTGGACCGTTTCACGGTCAACTACCGGCGCACTCTGAGAGGTGGATTGACGCCTCTGGATCGTCCGGAAACCAGCCGTTACCGGCGGAAGCCGAAGTTTCTCAGCGGTGGCGGCGGTCTGGTGTCCACGGCGCGGGACTACCTGCGGTTCCTGCTGGCGATTTCGCAGGGGGGCGTTCTGGAGGGTCGGCGGATCCTGAAGGCGGAAACTGTTCGCCTGATGACGACCAACCAGCTTCCCGAGCGGGTGGGATGGATCAAGTTCGGGAAGCAGGTTCGCGAAGGGGTCGGTTTCGGGTTGGGGTTCTCGGTGCGGGTGAAGCCGAGTCGCTGGGATCCTGACGCGCGAATCGGCGAATACGGTTGGGGCGGCGCGGCAAGTACGCACTACTGGGTTTCGCCGCGGGACGATCTGATCGTGGTGACGCTGGAACAGGTGATGCCGTTCAGTTTCGCCACGGAATTCGCGTTGAAGAAACCGATCTATCAGGCCATTGTCGACGGCGGGACGGACGCGTCGGAAAAGTAGCCCCCGCGGCGGTGGCCTGCGCGTGGTCCTGGGGAGTATCGATGCTGCGGCCATTGTGATGCCCGGTGTGGTGCCGCCCGTCGAGTCTTCGGCCGGTCACGCCGGGCGTCGGATCCGCTGGGGAGCTGTCCGATGCGCGCCGTGGTGGTGACCAAGCAGGCTCCCGTTGAATCCGGGCCGCTGGAAGTCGTGGAGCTTCCGGTGCCTCGGCCGGAGCCGGACGAGTTGCTGGTGCGGGTGCTGTATTGCGGTGTGTGCCGCACGGACCTGCACATCGTGGAAGGCGACCTCCCGCTGCGCCGGACACCGACGATCCCGGGGCATCAGGTGGTCGGAGTGGTCGAGGATGCTGGTGCGCAGTGTCGGCGATTCCACCTGGGTGATCGGGTCGGGATCGCGTGGTTGCGGTGGACGTGCGGGGAGTGCAAGTTCTGTCGGCGGGAACGTGAGAACCTGTGCCCGCGGGCTCGCTTCACCGGCTACGACGCTCCCGGCGGCTTTGCGGAGTACACGGTGGTTCCGGAGGCCTTCGCCTATCCGCTGGGCGAAGCGTTCGATGCACCGCATGCGGCTCCGTTGCTGTGCGCGGGGATCATCGGGTTTCGTGCATTGAAACGGGCGAATGTCCCTTCCGGCGGCCGGCTGGGCCTGATCGGATTCGGTTCCAGCGCCCACATCACGCTGCAGGTGGCGTTGGCTCGCGGATACCGATGCTACGTGATTTCGCGCGGCGAGGCCCATCAGAAGTTGGCTCGCCGGCTGGGCGCCATCTGGGCGGGGCGCCGGCTGGAGGCGTTGCCCTATCCGCTGGATGCGGCGATCCTGTTTGCGCCCGTGGGAGATCTGGTTCCCGCGACGATGCGGGTGCTGGACCGTGGCGGGACGCTGTCCATCGCGGGCATCCATTTGACGGACATTCCGTCGTTGCGGTATTCGGAGACGCTGTTTTTCGAGCGTGATCTGCGATCGGTGACCGCCAACACGCGTCAGGACGGGCTGCAACTGCTTTCGGAGGCCGCGCGTATCGGCTTGCAGCCCGAAGTGGAGATCTATCCACTGGAGGAGGCGGGTCGCGCCCTGGAGGATCTGAAGCACAGCCGGATCAGCGGAACGGCCGTGTTGCGGGTCGCCGAGCGGTGATTCGGAGACCGGTCGGCCGAGGTGAGGACGGTCGGTCGAAGCAGTCGACGGCATGTCTTCGTGATGGAGCCCGGCAGCCGGCGTGGTGCACCCGGGATCACGGGAATTGCGCGGGCGTTGCGAAGGTGGGCGACTCGATGGCGGCGACCACGACGGAGCAGGGGCAGCAGCAGCGATCGAGCGGGGGGCTTGGCCGCGGTGCCGCTCCGCCGGCGCCGGCCGCGCACGCAGAGAACCTCGTTTTCGCCTACGGCCACCGCGTCGCGCTCAGCGACGTGACGCTTTCGATCGAGTCGGGACGGCTGCACGGCATCGTCGGACCCAACGGGGCGGGCAAGACGACGTTGCTGAAGCTGTTGGCGGGTAAACTGACGGATTACCGGGGATCGGTTCGCATTTTCGGCCATGATCCGAGAAGGGAGGCGGCCAAGGTACGGGCCCGCGTCGGCTGGCTGCCGGACGGTCCGGCGGTTTATGCGGGAATGCGGGTGGTCGAGTTTCTGGCCTTCTGTGCCGCGGCGTGGGGCGTTCCGCGGCGTGCGCGGAGCGGGCGGATCGAACGGGCGCTCGCCGAAACGGGGCTGGATCACTGGGCGGATGTCCGCATCCGCACCCTTTCCCGCGGTTGGCAACGGCGAGTCGGGATCGCTCGGTTGCTGGTCACCGATCCGGACTTGTGGTTGCTGGACGAGCCTGCGGCGGGGCTCGATCCGCGGGCGCGGATCGAACTGATGCGATTGCTGCGGATGCAGGTGGAGCAGGGCAAGACGATCGTGTTCGGCTCACACATCCTGGCGGACGTGGGCGATCATTGCGACCGATTGGTCGTACTGGATCGGGGCCGCTGTCGGTTCCAGGGTTCGGTGCACGCATTGATTCGCCGATATGCCGCCGAGCACGCGTTGCGAATCCGTCTGAGTCCGGTCGGCAGTAGCACGGACATCCCCGTGGAAGCAGTGGCGGCGCTTTTGCGCTGCAGCGGGCTCGGCGGGGGAAGCGTCGACGGCACACGTGGGGACGCACTGGTCGTGCGACGGGAGGCCTCGCACAGTTTCGTCGTTTCGGGGCACTGGGTGCGCGAGCATGCGGGAGACGTGACCGCGCTGCTGAAGGCGCTGATGGAGGCGGGATTGCGTGTGGAGGCGATCGAAGAGCTGCGCGAGCCGTTGCATCAGGTGTTCTGGCGTGTGACGAGCCCAGGGGTATCCTGAGACCGGACCGAGCGCGCACGGTGCGTGATACGGCGGCGGTGGATCCGCGACCGACAGGCCGGTCGGCGCAGACCGCAGAACAGATCGGCGGCGAAAGACAGAAAGGTTTTTCCCATGCGATTTCGCTCTCGCAGGCAGCCCGTACCGTATCTCAACCGACGCGACCAGCTCCGGATGCTCGCGATGCTGGGGTTGTTGATGCTGGTGGTGATCGGCATGCGATGGGCGGCCCGCCCCAGTTCGTGGTACTGGCTGACGGGAGTTCCACCGAGGACCGGTCGTCCGACGGCGGAGCGAGGAACCTCACCACTGCTGGACTTTTCGGTGAAAGACGCGGGAAGTGACCGGGCGCTGCGCCCGGACGAATTCATCGTCCTCCCGCCAGCGGGGGTGCACGATGCGGGTGTGGCCAATGCTTCGGATGATGCGGTGGGCCGCAACGCGTCGCTTGCGGAGGCGCGGGATCGGAGCAGAGGCCGAAACGCATCTGCGGGCGTCGCCGCCTCGCACGACGGCACCGCCGCGAAATCTCGCAAGCAGTCGGATTCCGGTGAGACCCCGGAGGCGGGCCGGTCGTCGTCCGATGTCCATGAAGGCGGCGGGAGCGCTTCGAAAGACGCCAACGGGGCCGGTTCGGGGCCGCCGGAGGGCGAATCGGGAACACCGGTCGGCAACGGTGGCGGGGATGCCGAGCAATCGGCTGCGTTACCGCAAGGTCTGGGGCCGGATCTGCGGATTCCCCGCGAACTGCTGGCCGACGTCGAAGACCGGACGCTGGGCGTGCTGAAGAAGGAGAAGCGGGCACACGACTGGATTCTCTCCGCGGTACGCAAGGTTCCACCGGAGGCCTTGGAAAAAGCGGCCCGCCGGGACGTCGGTTTCGTCGCCCTGATGACCCATCCGGAAGACTTTCGCGGGGAACTGATTCGTGTCGACGGCGTTCTGGGCCGCGTCGCGCGGTTCGGTCCAGGGCCGAACGACTTCGGTCTGAAACAACTGTACGAGGCGTACATTCTGACGCACGAGTCGCCGGAAAATCCGATCCGCTTCGTTTGCACGGAGGTTCCGCGAGAACTGTTGCCACCGCAGCAGGGGTTGCGGGAGTTCGATCGCGATCCCCCACGGGTCACGGCGGTGGGCTACTTCTTCAAGTTGTACGGATACCGCGCCCGCAAGGGACCGCATGTCGCTCCGCTCGTTCTCGGGGCACGACTCGTCTGGCACCGCCCGCGACCGGTGGAACAGGTGGCGTCCTCGGCGATGTACTGGTTCCTCGGTTTCGTGGCGGCCATTCTGGCCGTGCTGGGCGTGGTGATGTGGCAGTTCCATCGCTCGGACCGGCAGTTCCAGCAGACGCACCTGAAGAGATTTCAGGAGCCCCCCGAGATGTTCACCCAGCAGCCGGACGTGACGACGGCGGTCGAATCAGTCGAATCGAGTGATCGGCCGGGCTCAGCGACGCACGACGCGGCGAAACCACCATCGGCAGGGCCATCGTCCGCGGAAGGAGGACCGGTGCAGAAAACCGACGACGAGGCCGGCTCTTCGGAGAGCGTGTCGGGGGAGGACTCCGCGCAGTGAGTCGGGGGCGGTGGCACCCTTCCGCGTGGGAATGTGCCCGTGCGCGGTGACTGTGGCGGCAGGCGGCTCACGCGATGAGCGGGATGCCGAGACGGTGCACGTCTTTCGTGTTCCGACGAAAAAGCCCGCGAGTGACTGTGCTCGCGGGCTGGGGCCGGTTCCCGGTTCTCCCAACGATTCGCTGCGGTCAGTCGAGTGAGAACGAGAACAGGAAGTGCCGGCCGTCTCCTATGACGATCCGCCGCCCGTGCGGGCGAACGGTCAACCCGGGATCTGCATCGCCATGGTGCGCGTGCTGCACCGGATCTGCGTGAGGAGGCTGTGCGGGACGCACCGGCGGTACGGTGAGCGTCGGCGCGATGGGATGCGGAGGCGTGGCGGTGATCTGCCGTGGCACGGCCGGCCGTCGGTCCAGTGCGCAGAGCAAGGCCTCGACCATGGCGTGCATGCGGTCGACGCGCTGCGCGATCACCTGCCATGTGAGGTTCCGCTGTCTTTCTGCCAGCCAGAGCGATGTTCCGCAGTAAGGCGCGGCGGTCGGTACATGGGGCGCGAGTGCTTCCAGCCGGGCCCGTTCGACCAGCTCACGAAACTCGTGGAGTTCACGGCAGAGGTGCTTCAGCTTCGGACGCAATGCCGCCGGCGAATGATGCACGCGCTTGGCGGCACCGGCGATCTGGTAGATTTCGTGTGCCTCGCGGTACAACCGCTTGAAGTGCGGCGACGGACCGGCGGCCCTGCGAACGTCCCAGCAGAGCTGTGCCGCATCTTCACACAGGGCGCTCGTCGCAACATGCAGATCCACGGCATGATCGGCGAGCGCCGGTCTGAGGAAACCAAGCACCACCAGAACCACAGCCGAACCGCGTCGCTTCCAGACACTCGTTGCGTTCATCGTCCCACCCTTTCCAAATGCACCGTGCCGGACCGGAGTCGGCAGCGGTGAACGGCAGCCCGCTCATGCGATTCGCTTTATTCGAGTTCGCACGAGCCGTGCCATATCGATGGGGGCGGGTGGCCGGTTTTCTGCGTAAATGACTGAATCGATTGACGATACGGGTTTTGGCCGCGTGCCGTGGCGCCTTTGGAGGCCTTGGGGGCGGGATGGCGGTGACATCGAAGTGATTTCGACCGCGTGGGTGTTATGTATCGATGTGATGTTTTTGGCGTGTGGCGGAGTGCAAGCTTTCGCACCGGGGTCAGATTTCGTCCCATCCGCCGATCGCTGCGACGGCGAGGTGGCCACCGAAGCCCAGAGAGAGCTTCAGCGCGGCACGCAGCCGACGCGGTCGGGCGCGGTCGGGGGTGTAATCCAGGTCGCACAGCGGGTCCGCGTGCCGCAGGTTGAGTGTCGGCGGGACGACGTGGTCGCGCAGCGCGAGAACGGTGGCCGCGAGTTCCACGCTTCCGGCGGCTCCGAGCAGATGCCCGACGGCCGGTTTGAGGCTGAATCCGCTGGCGCGGTACGCGGAGGGCCCCAGTGCGGCTTTCACGGCCCGCGTTTCGCAGAGGTCGTTGGCCCGAGTCGCCGTGCCGTGGAATCCGATCAGATCCACGTCGCGGGCCGCAAGGCCGCCGCGGGACAGCACGTCGGTGATCAGACGAGCCAAGTTGGATCCCGAAGCGTCCATGTTCGTCAGGCCGGTGGGGTCGGTCGCCCATCCTTCCGCCAGCCAACGGGCGTAGGGGCGGCGTTTGCGGGTTCGTGCCGTCGACAGTTTCTCCAATACGAACACCGCGGCCCCCTCGCCGACAAGGAATCCGGTCCGCGAGCGGTCGAAGGGACGCACCGCTCTGGATGGTTCCTCGAAGCGGTTCGCCAGAACGCCCAGTCGCTGAAACGACGCCAGTACGGAATCGCACAACGAGGCGTCCGCACTGCCACAGATGACCACGTCGCAGATCCCCTGTCGCAGCCATTGGGCCGCTTGGGCGACCGCCAGCAAGCCCGTGGCACACGCGGCGACGGGCACGGTACGGGGGCCTTGGATGCGAAACAGCTCCGAAATGCACTCCGCGGCGGTTTGCGGACCGATGCTCTGCCAGATGGCGTTCCAGGCGTCCCCCCGTGGATCGGTTCGTCCGCCGGTTGCGGCCGCTCGGCGGGTGGCGCCGGTCGGACGCACCGGTCCTGCAGTTTCACCCGGTCGCAGCAACTGCTGCACGCGCGCAAGGCCGCCCTTGCTCGTTCCGAGGATCACTCCGCAGCGGTGACCGAACCGGGAAAGGTCGAGCGGAAGGGCGGCGTCGCGCAAAGCTTCGGCGCAGGCGACCGTCGCAGCCTGCACGGTTCGATCCGGCCACGCTCCACACAGTACCTCGCGCCAGGGCCCGAACCCGCGGCCGGCACGCTCCGAGATGCCCGCAGCGATACGCCCCTTCGCTTCGGGGGCGGAAACCGGCATGCCGCGCCGCGCACCGGCGGCCAGGCACCTTTCGATGTCGGCGAGTGCCGGGCCGAGCGGTGGCAGCGGTCCGCCGGCGGCGAATCCACCACGCGACCATTGTTGCGGCAGTGTCGAGCGGAGGGCTGTGTGGGAGCCGGAGCGGATGATCGCCGGCGGCGCGGCGTGCGCGGAGGTCGCTGTGGGCGGTTCGCCGGCAACCGTGGACGTGTCGACTCGGTTTGCCCGTCCACGGACGGAGTTTCCGGCGAATTCGCATTGTGGCTCGTCATCGACGACACCGGCATCCTGCGCTCGCTGGGGGACCGATCGTTGGCCGATACCGCGTTGCCGGCGCCAATGCAGAGCGCTTTGGCCGCCGAGAATGGCCTGCCAGCAGCGTTCGCGGCCGACGCCCAGCGGGGTCACCAGCCCGACCCCGGTGATCACGATCTGGTCATCTGTGATGCGCGACACGTTGCCGGAGATTCTGCGATATTCCGTTGCGAGCCGCCGGCACGTCGTCGTGGGAATCCGCGCGACCGTAGCCGGAACGCGACGAGTCTCGATGCTCTCAGCGACGGCCGCTGGAGCGGCAGACGGCGTACAACGCCAGGCCCACCAGCACCGCCAGGAAAGCGGCCTCGACCCACACGTTGCGCGTCGAGGTCACCACGACCTGGGCCAACACGAAAGAGCCGGTGTTCATGGCGGGGTGATATCGAGCCGCTGGCAGCGGGGACCGTCGGCGACGTGTGAGGCCTGGGCGGACAGAGCGTACCCGACCGGCGGCACGATCCCTGCACTGGCAGGGTCTGGCGAGGATCCGGCCGGTCTGGCCCACCGACACGGCCAGTGCAGTAGCATGCCGCTACCGGCCGGCGGCTTTCCGGGCCTCCAGTTCCATTGAAAACGTTTCGTGCGCGGAGGCGTCGACCGTCGTATCGGCATCGTACAACGAGCGAGATTGCAACGCCAACAACGCCGACTGGGTGGGGGCTGTGGAAAAAGGTGCCAGATCGCGGGCGACTTCCATCGGCGTCTGGTAGCGCCGAGACGGATCGCGAGCCATCATCTTCTGAACGATCCGGTCGACTTGGTGGGGAATCGACGGCACGAACTGGCTCGGGGGCGGTGCGTCCATTTTCTGACGTGCCACGAGTTTTTCTTTGGAGGTCTTTCCCGGAAAGGGGAAGCGGCCCGTCAGCAGCCGGAACAATGTGCAGCCGAGGCTGAAGATATCACTACGGGTGTCGACCAGGCCGTTCTGGCGTGCCTGCTCCGGTGCCATGTAATCCGGTGTGCCCATCGTGCGCCCATCCGGCTCGGCTTGCGCCAATGGCTTGTCCAGCTCCCACACGTAACGGGCCAGGCCGAAGTCGAGGATCTTGATCAGCGGCGTGGCCTTGGCGTCCCAGGTGAGGATCAGGTTGCCGGGCTTGATATCCCGGTGCACCAGACCGAGTTTATGGCCGTCGTGCAACCCCAGTGCCGCCTGCCGGACGTATTCGCAGGCTTCGCCGACGAAGAACTTGCCGCGCTGCTGCAGCAGCTCACTGAGGTTCTGACCCTCGACGTACTCCAGCACGATGTAATGGCGGCCGTCCTCGATGCCGGAATCCAGGGCGCGGACGACGTGGCGGCTGCGGATCCGCGACGCAGCTTCGATTTCGCGGCGAAACGCCGCCAGAACCTTTGGATTGTCCGCCAGGCGGCGGCTGAGGACCTTGATGGCGACCTTGTAACCGCCGGTGTTGTGTTCCGCCAGAAACACCGATCCCATGCCGCCGCGGCCGACCACGTCCAGCAACCGGTAAGGGCCGATGTGGAACGTGTGCCGGCCGGAAAGCAACATCTCGGACTGCCAAGGCGTCAGAACGCCCTCACGGACCAGTCTTCTGGCCAGCGCTTCAGTGCGAATCGTATCGCCGACCAGCTCGAGATCGTTCCGCAATTCGCGCAGCTTTTCATCCGGGAGCAACCCGCTGTGCTCGAGTTGCCGGATGAAGTCCCATACGGAAGGGATCCCAACGCTGAATGAGGTCATGCTTTGCCGTCCACACGGTTCCGTAGCCCGGGACGTTTCCCATGTGCCCCGGTTGGATCACGCCGCACATGACTGCGTCACGCGCCGGAGGGGCAGACCGGCGAGCGAAGACCGTTGCGCCCCGCGGTACACCACCACACGGTCTGGAGCGGGTATCGCACGCCGCAGCGGAGGCCATCCACCGTCGGCCCGAAGACGTCTTGGCACGCGGGTGTTGCGACGATCACTCGAATCCGCGGAGCGTACCTTCGGGATGGGTGTTCGGTGCACCGGTGAAGGATCCGGTCGATTCCTCAGGGCTCGTCACGGCCGGACACCCACGACCGGCAGGAAATGTCGCCGGAAGCGAACAGCCTCCGTTTGCGTGTTTTTTCAGTATAAAGCCGGCGCAACGACACATGCAAATTCAATACCAGTGAAACGGTTGCATGCGCCGACCGGCGGGATTCCCGGCTGCTCGGACGGTCGTTGGGGTGGCCACTGGCCGCTGGCGGCGGTGTGGCGTGCGATCTGCGGAGTTCGTGTGAACCGAGCGCGGATTCTCCCGGATCGGCGGCGTCGGCGATCGTGGCTGGTGGCTCGGCCGTCGTCTGCGTGACGAAACGCAACGCCCGTGGGCTTTTTGCAACACCTCCGCTCAAAATGTCGATCCGATGCACTCGACCCGAACCGACAGTTCCTTGTCCGCGGCGAATGAACACCGTTTGCGTCTGCGAGTCCAGCGGGTATCCAGTTGACAAACGACGCGGCGTTCCCGTGGGGCGTC
>RFHO01000244.1 GCA_003696385.1 Planctomycetota bacterium
CAGCACACCCGTCTGCACGCCATCGGCCGCGCCCAGGCTTTCCGGCCCCAGCGTCACGCTCAACAAGGTCCGCTCTTCCAGCACTTCCGCATGCCGAGCCAGAAACGATCTGCACGACGCCCGCTTGGTGCACCTCCGCGAAGCGGCGTGTCGGCGAAACCGCTCCCTGCGCAAACGCCATGTCAGACGCTGAAGCCAACCGTTCAGCAACATCACCTCACTCCTCGCATGTTGAGGCCCGCCGACCAGAAATCGCGAAACTCATCTGAACCAAACCCGCGGGTCGGACAGCAACCAAGGCCCGTGGTTCCACCGCACGTTCGCTCCGACGCGGCTGTGGCACTCGCCGCACGATCCGCGGCGCACGACCGCGGCGTGCCGTTTCGCACCGAGACCAGACACGCTTCGGAATCCACACGCGTGCACGCATCGACTTGCACCCGCGAGAACCGTCGCGCGCGAGCAGGGTGGCTTCTCCGTGCGAGAGGCAACGTTCGCCGTCGGACATTGGAGAAATGTCAAGGCAGGCGATCCCCAAGGCGCTTCTGTGGGAGTTCGGCGGCCAGAAAACAGAGTCGGCCCGCAGCGTGTTCGCATGGCATCCTTCCGCGGCCGGTACGCCGATCTCGCGAGCACCTTTCACCCAAAACGCCGCGCGGATCACGTTTTCGGCGATCCACGGCCACTGTCCCGTGGATCGTGAAGTTCGAAGTCTCCGGAGAAATCGCCGGTGCGGACCTTTGCCCCGGAAACTGCTCGAACGAGGCTCCACCCGCGCGCCCGCAACTCGGCCACCCGAGGAACGAAGTTCCGAACATCGCTCCGCCCTTCGGGCTTACGGCCCGACCACCCGGCCCGCCACGCCATCCTGCGGCGGCCCCAGCATGACACGCTGCGTCACCGCCAACGCCTCGATCGGCTCCGGAGAACTGATCACCAGTGCCGTCTCGCGCAGTTCCTGCAGCGCCGCGATCGTCTTCTCCCGAGCGATTGGATCCAGCTCCGCAAACGGTTCGTCCAGCAGCAACAGCCGCGGGCGCAGCACCAGCGCCCGCGCCAGGGCCACACGCCGCGTTTCGCCTCCGGAAAGCCGACCTGCCGGCTGGTCCCGCAGATGGGCCACACCAAGCCGCTCCAGCCACTCCAACGCCGTCGACCGCGCCTCGGACCCGCGCCGCCCGCGCACACGCAATCCGTACATCACATTACCAAACACCGTCAACCCGAACATGTATGGTTGCTGGTGCACGAATCCGATTTCCTCCGGCCGCAGCACAGTGCACCTTCGGCCGGCGAAGGAACGCTCCAGTCCGGCCATCACACGCAGCAACGTCGTCTTGCCGCTGCCGTTGACGCCGCAAACCACGACCCGCTCGCCGGCCCCCACGTCCAACCCGTCCACACGGCACACCACCCGGCCGGCCTTGCGGACCGCCACGTCGCGCAGTTGCATCAACGGCTCGCAATCGGTGTTCATTCAGGCCCTCCGAAAGTCGCCGCTCCCCGCGCGGCCGTCAGCCAGAGCGAGATCGGCTCAATCGACCAATGGTCACCGCCGCGGCCAGCGCGATCGCCAGCAGAATCACGCCCATCGCCAGAGCGCGTCCGAAATCTCCCCGGCTGGTCTCCAGCGCGGTGGCAGTCGACAACGTCCGCGTGCGGTACTTGATGTTTCCACCGACGATCACCGCAATCCCCAGCTCCGTCACACACCGCGCGAACGCGGTCAGCACCGCCAGCGCGACACCCGTGCGGGCTTCCGACAATTGCGTCAACCACCGCCGCAATGGACCGGCTCCAAGCACCCGCGCCGTCTCCTCGACGCGGGGGTCCAGCGACGCCACCGCACCGTGTGAAATCGCAACCACGATGGGCCATGCCAGAAGGAATTCCCCCGCCACGATGGCCCAAGGCGTGTAAAGCAGCTCCAGACCGCCCAGCGGCCCCCTTCGCGAAAACAGTGCGAAGCAGACGACGCCCACGAACACCGTCGGCACGGCCATCGCCGTTCGCATCGCTACGATCACCGCCCGCGCCGCCATCCCTCCGCGACCGGCCAGCAACGTCCCGATCGGCAGACCGGCCGCGGTCGCCAGCCCCACGGCCGTCGAAGACACCCACAGACTCCGCCAGGCCGCATCCATCACCAGCGGATCCCTCTGTGCCATCATCCGGACCGCTTCCCGCAGTCCCTCCCAGATCAACTCCATCCATCGCCCCTCGCCGGTCAGCCGCGCCGCAGCTTCAGTCCCTTCCCCGATCCGCCGGTGTCGCCAAAGACGCACCGGAGCCCGCACGCGGCTGCTCAAAGCCGTGGGCGGGCCGGAACACCTGCCGGCCTTCGATTCGGAAGCCCGCAATCAGAGCCTGTCCGGCCGGCGATATCAGAAAATCGACGAACCGTGCAGCGAGTTCCGCGCGCACGCCGGGATGCTTTCCCGGGCTGACGACGATCACCCCGTACTCGTTCCGCAGTCGCGGATCGTCGGTCACCAGCGGCACGAGCTGCAACTTGTTGCGCATGTTCAGGAACGTCGCCTCGTCCGTCAGGCAATACGCCCGCAGCTGGTCCGCCACCATCAACGTCCGTCCTTGCCCCAGACCGGTCTCCACGTAGTCCGCCCAGTCCGGTTCGATGCCCAGTTCCGCCCACAAGGCCCGTTCCCGCTTGTGTGTACCGCTGTCATCGCCCCGGGAAACGAACGCCGCCCGTTTCTCGGCGATCCGCTGCAACGCCGCCAAAACGCCCAGCCCGCGGATCGTCGCTGGATCGTCTGCCGGACCCACGACCACGAAGCGGTTCCACATCACGTCCTCCCGCCGCACGCCGTGGCCCTCCTGCATGAACCGCTCTTCCGCCTTCCGTGCATGCACCAGAACGACGTCCACATCGCCGCGACGCCCCAGCTCCAGCGCCTTGCCCGTTCCCACCGCGATCACGTCGCAACGGATGCCCGTCTCCCGCTCGAACACGGGCAACACGACGTCCAGCAACCCCGAATCACGCGTGCTGGTCGTCGTCGCCAACCGCAAGACCGGTTCAGACCGATGTGTCTCGGCGGATTCGGGCCGATCCGCACACCCCGGCAGCCACGCGAACACGCACACCACCGCCGAAAGTACCCACAG
>RFHO01000245.1 GCA_003696385.1 Planctomycetota bacterium
AACGCGAACGTGCAGGTGAACGAGACCAGCGTAAATGTCAGGGCCATGAACAGCACGCCGGCCACGCCGCCCCGGCCTTCGCGCTGCGACGACCAGTTCAGCAACCACGACGGGACGCGGATCTCGAACAGCCCCAGCAGGTTCGCCCCAAAAAACACCAGGACCGCCGCGATCACCAGATTCAACCACGGATTGTTCGCCAGCTCGTTCAGCGACGTCGCGCCGAACAACACGGCCATCAGCAACCCCAGTGCGGTAAAGGTCAGAATGATCCCGCCGCAATAGATCGCCGCCATCAGCAACGGCCGGTGATCCTCCTGTTCGGCCTGCTTCAGGAAAAAGCTGATCGTGATCGGCACCATCGGAAACACGCACGGCGTCAGCAATGCCAGAAAGCCACTGGTGGCCGCAAACAGCAGAAACGGCAACAGCCCGCGGCGCGTCAGGCTCTCCAACTGATCCGCCGAACCAGCGGACGACCTGCGCGGCGACGCTGTTTTCTGCGCCGGCGTTTTCTGAAGAGGGGCCTCCGGCAACGGAGGCGCGGCGGCATCCTCACCAACTGCCCCCAGACGAAACGACAGCCGCTTGACCGGCAGGCACGTTCGGTCGTTGCACACCTGATACGCGATCTGCCCCTCAACACCGTACGGCGCACGGACCACACGAAAACGCCGCGTCCATCGCACCGTTCCGTGGTGGACTTGTTGCGTGATCCCCTCCAGTCCCGGCGGATGAAAGACCTCGTAAGCGTCCTCCGTGTGAAAACCCGCCTCCACGGGCTCCAGTCCCACCCACCGACGGACCTCCAGTTTGGTCGCCGTCGCCGCATTGCCCGGCGGCTGTGTGATCGAATACGTATGCCACCCCGGCTCCAGCCTCAACGTGATCGCCAGCGTCACCTCCGCCCCCGGCTTCGCATCGGGGGGGACCAGCTCGACCGTCCACTCCGCCGGCCCCGGGCGACCTCGAATCTCCGGGCGAAGCACCACCCGCATCGGCGACACGCCGGCCCTCGCATCCGCCGTCGTCGCATCCGACGGGCCGCCACTTTCCACCTTTTCGCCGTCGGCCGCGGCCTCGGCCAGCCCGCCTCGGCCGAAACGCGCCGGGGCGTCCCCGCGTCCCCCGCCTTCTCCGCCACGCGCACTGGCCTCCGGCTGGAACAGTTCCACGGGCAAGCGGCCGGGCGACACCCCGTGTGACGCCTCACCGCCGGACCGCCGCGCGCCGCCGCCCACCTCCCCGCGGTCACTTTCCGCAGCGGAACGCAGAGCAACGCTATGACGGCGGGGCGATGTCTCACCCGCATCCGCGCCCCGCCAGCCGAAGTCCCAGGCCCAACAGCACACGGCGAGCACGACGCCGTGCGCAGCCAGCCACTTGCGTCTCCGGCCGAGTCTGCAGACTGCCCAATGTTGGTCCCGGTCGTACGCGTTCATCGGCCCGGCTTCTCCGCTGGATGCTTCTCTGCGTGCCGAATCGCACCCCTTCGGCCCACTCGCGGTATGCCCTGCGATCCGCATCACCCACGGCCGGCACTGTGCCCGGCCGTCGTGGCAGAACATCGGCCGTCACCGCCGTTGCGAACCGTCATCACGGCCACAGAAGAGCAAATTGCCGCGTGGGATTCCGAACGATCGCTTCATGGCCGTCGGCCACAGACCGCCTATCATACTGGACGGCATGCGCTTCACGAACCGTCACGGAGCCCCCCGATGTTTCTCTTGCTGTCCAGGCCCCCGCGCAGCCACGTCCGCTGGATCCTGCTGCTGGCCCTGACATGTGGGGGCCCAACGGCGGCCGACACCGACTCGCCGGTTCCACTCGAAAAACGGCCCACCGGCCCGCGGCACATCCCCATCGACCGCTCCCTTCCGTATGGACGGGCTCCGATCGATTACCTTTCGGAACATTCCGTCGACCGTTTCCGAAAAATCCTCTCCGCGCTCCCGGACGAGGCTCCCCACGCTCGGGATGCCGACCAGCCGGCCGGTCACGCTGTCAACACACCGCGCAGCGACGGCACCAGCCCGCCGGGACCGGAGCGGCAAACCGCCTCCCGCAGTGCGGCATCACGCATGAGCGCCGTCCGGACCCGATTGCTCGGCCTGCTTCGGTTGCTCGACATCACGCCGCACTCGCAGTTGCTGGTCTTCAGCAAGACGGCCCTGCATCAGGATCTGGTGGGGCCGGAGAACCCCCGAGCGATCTATTTCAACGACCACACCTTCGTCGGTAACCGTTCACGCCCCGGGTAGTAATTTTGGTGCGGCGGCGTTTTCGAAGTAGTTCTCGACGGCGGTGGCTACGAAGTCGAAGACGTTGCGGTTTTGGCGGCGGGTGGTTTCGATGATGCTGAGCATCGTTTCCACGAAGCGGCTGCCGAGTGCGCTTTGAGTGCCGAACGATGACTTTGGCCAGAGGACCGCGTGCCGGAGAGCCCGTTCACAGTGATTGTTGGTCGGCTCGACGTCATCGTGTACAGAAACGTCCACAACGCCGTGAAGCGTTTCTGAATATGGCGGCACATTCCGCCGAACGGGCCTTGCAGCACGCCGTCCGCGTTGTCGAGCACCGTGGCGATGACCTTCCTGTCCAGCGAGATTTTTCGGCGCAGCGTCGAACGATCGATCTCGCCCCGCTGGTAGCGGTGCCAATGGTGAAACATCCGCTCGCCCGAGCTCTTAAGAAGTTCGCCACATTCGCGGGCCGGCCCCTCCGAGTCGATCATCTTTTGAAAGTCTCGGAGCAGATGCGCCCAGCACAGTTGACGCCGAATCGCCCAATCGTAGCCGCTATACCGATCTGTAATAAGAACGCCACGGCAATCCTCGCCGAGCAGCTTTTGAGGAACTTTCGCTTTGGGGGATTCAGTAATGGCCAACACTGTAAAGGTGTTAGCGACGGCGGCCCACAGCTACCTTTCGGCGCCTTCCTGTTTGCTAGGCGTCTCGTCCATTGCAACGACGTCGCTGCGCGGCAACGCACACAGCATCTGTTCGTAACACGGCCGAACAGCCCGCAACGCGAGCTTTTCCAATTTGGTTACCGGGCCGACACTGCACGGAATGCCGAACACCGACTCGATAAATAGAGCCGCTCGGCGTTTGCTGTGCCGGAAGTACGATGTCAATAACGCCACGAACGCCGTTAAGCGGGGACCGCTTTGGCCAGTCGGAACACCGTCCGGCAGCGACGCCGTGGTGGTGACGCCGCAGCACGGGCACGTCAAGCGGTGCCGCTGGTATTCTGTGATGATCGGCCGGATTCCCGCGATTTCAAACACCTGATGCCGCAGCGGATCGGGGTCGTCGCCCGACAACGGTTCTCCGCAGCGACGGCAGACATCCGGCTTGAGGGGAATGATGTCTGTGACGTCCTCCGGCGGAACCAAGGGGCGTTCATGTCGCGAATGCCCCGGTTGGCCGCCGCGTTTGCGGTTCGAGTTCTTCCGCTGCTGCCGAGGCCGCTTGGCATGCGGATGCACGGTGGAAGGCGGCACGGAGGACTTCTGAGGATTCGTTGGTGTGTGCTGTTGGGCGTGGGCCAACTCGGCCTGAGTCTCGGCGAATTGCCGCTCGACGTCCGCCAAACACGACTGACAGTCCTTCAG
>RFHO01000246.1 GCA_003696385.1 Planctomycetota bacterium
CGGTACGACGTGGGACATGTCGAAATGCGGCCAGTCCAGGAAGCACCGGTGTTTCGGCGGTTGCGGCGATGTGCCGGGCACCCGCGTCGGCGTGGTGCCAGCACAGTCGACTACGTACTGCTTCTGGGATTGTTGTTGCCGATCGCGGTGTTCGCACTGCCCGCCGGGCGGCGGATTCTCGAGGCGGTCTTCCGGATGACCTGCACACTGATCGGCTGGCCGTTTCCATGACAGAGTTGATCGGCAGTGAAGGGCCGCATGGTAGAATTCAAAACGGACATGCCCGAGCGATCGGTCGCGCAAACCGCGTGGGCAGCCGCGGCGGCATCACGGGTCATCGCACCCGGGCCGGAGCGTGTTTGCCCCGCGAAAGCGGAACACAGCAGGCAGGCGGGATCATGGACACTCTGAGATTCTGGCGAGCGTTAGCGGTGCGCGTGCACCGGGATGAACGCGGCGCGGTCAGTCTGGAGACCATTCTGATCATCGGCGCCATTGCGCTTCCGATTCTGATCTTTCTGATCAAGTTCGGCTGGCCGCGGATTCGTGCGTACTTCATCAAGGGACTGGAAGATCTCGAAGAAGGCGCCGACGCTGCGGCAGGTGCGCCGCAATGACGCAAATCGGCCCAACCGCCGTGGTGGCCTTGACCGCCATCGCCGCCGTTCTCGACGTGCGCGAGCGTCGGATCCCCAATGCGCTGACGTATCCGGGCATCGTGGGCGGCCTCGTCATAAGTGCCGTGGGCGCCGGTTTCGCTCCTGGCGGCAACTGGTGGGAACGCTTGGAGTTTTCCCTTCAGGGCCTGCTGGTGTGCGGCGCGATCATGCTGTTGTGCTTCGTGTTTCTGGGCATCGGCGGCGGTGACGTGAAGCTGATGGCAATGATCGGGGCCTTCGTGGGCTGGGAACGCGGTTTGGAAGTGCTGCTGTGGAGTGTCGTGCTGGCGGCCGGTTGGGGGCTGGTCCGGCTGATCTGGCTTCGCGGGGCCTGGCAATTGCTGAAGGACGCCGCCTGCGCGGCCTGGTTCTGGCTGCGAACACGGCAGGCTCCTCCCCGCGACGACGTTCAGCGCCGACAGATGCAGATGGCGATCCACCTGGCGCCCGCCACTCTGGTCGCGCTGTTGATTGTTCTGGCCACCCCGTTGCGGTAAAAGATTGTGTGAAGCGGGCCCGCTCGAACTGCAACCGGTTTGCCGTCCGACGTCGCGTCCGTTTCGCGGTGTGGGCGGAGCCGTCGATGGTGTGCGGTGTGCCAATCCGCCGTTCCCGTGCGACCGCCTCCGGTGACGGCATCGCCGATCGGTTTCGCTGCGGACGAAGCCTTCCGGCGGACCACCCTCGTCGCCGGACGGTTTCGTTCGGAACCTCGCGAGCCATTCTGGTCCGGTGATGAGGATCGTGTGTTCCCACCGGGCCGGACGATGGCAAGCCGGACCGCCTGCTTCCACCTTCCGCTGACCGGCCACAATTTCCCGGCGTACGCCTCCCGCCCAGTCTCTCCCGCACGCGCGAGATTTTCGGCAATGGCACAGGACTCATACACGTTGGAGGAGCTGGCTCGACGTCTGGGCCGCGACCAGCGCGAGATCGAACGGCTCGCCCAGCGCGGCCGGATTCCGGGCCGCAAGGTCGGTGGTCGGTGGCAGTTCAACGTCAACGAAATCACGCACTGGCTGGAACAGGAAATGCGTGAGCTGTCCGCTTCCGAACTGGGTGAGCTGGAGCGGCGGATCGAATCGACCGACGCGGGCATCGACCAGGAGGTTCCGGTCAGCAGCCTCCTGCGGGAAGAGACCGTGCAGGTTCCGCTGTTGGCCAAGACAAAGCGGTCGGTGCTGGAGGGACTGATCGAAGTCGCGGGCCGGACGTGGCAGATCTGGAGCCCGGCGGATGTCCTTCGCGCCGTGTTGCAGCGTGAGGAGATGATGTCCACGGCGTTTGCCAACGGAGTGGCGATTCCGCATCCCCGCAACCCGCTTCCGGAAGCGTACGGCGAATCGATCATCGCGTTCGGCAACACGATCCAGGGGATCCCGTTCGGCGCCCCCCGTCGCGGGCTGACGGATCTGTTTTTCCTGGTGCTTTGCCGGGACACTGCAACACATCTGAAGGTTCTGGCGCGGCTCGGTCGCCTGATCCAGAAACCCGGCTTTCTGGAAACCCTTCGAGAGTGTCAGACCAGCAGCGAAGCCTATCGGGTGATCTGCGAAGCGGATGAGGAACTGAGCAGCGAAGCATGAGTTCCGCGGACCGGCTCCGCTGCTTGCGGATGCCGAGTCGCGAACCCATCCGGATGGACGCGACGACGCCGATGCGGATCGTGTGGGGCCGTACGGGGACGCGCGGCGCATGCCGCGCGACACACCGGCCGCGGCGCGTCGCTGGACCGTTCCGCCCCGCGAGTGCTGGCAGGCCTCCGCCGGACCATCGCCCGGAAGTGTTGGACGGTGTCCAGGAAACCGCCCGCCGTGCCCGAATCGACGCCCGTTCGGGTCTCGGCTCGGTCCGAAGCACCAGCACCACGACCAACGGAGTGCACTGGGATGCACCAGATTCCGCATGAAGGCGACCACCGCCGCGATCCACTCGGGACTGCCGACGGACCGGCCGACGCCGTCGGCTCGGTGTCGCCCACGGCGGGCGGCACGGGCACGGCCGACCGCCCACAGGCGGACGACGTCAGTCCCGCATGTCCGCCGCCTCTGAGCTGGCGGGAAGTGATAGCCGCGGTCGATCGCCAGGCCGAGCGGTTCACCGTGCCGCGCCGGAGCGGGGGCACCGGGCGGATCCGGGGCGTCGTGTTGGGAAGCGGCCCGACGATCTTCATGAGCGGCGGGTTTTCCGGCGACGTGGGCCTGTTCGCTCTGACGGCATGGGTCTTGCGGGAGCAGTATCGCTGTGTGCTGTGGGAATACGCCGATGACTGCGACGGCAGCCGAAGTGCCGATTCCGGTGTTCCGAGCGGCATATGGCAATACGCCGACGATCTGCTGACGGTCGCCGAGCATTTCCGCAGCGAGCCGATGCTGGCCTATGGCGTTTCGTTCGGTGCGCTGGTGACCACGGCGGCATTGACGCGATCCCCCGGAGCATTCCGTCATGTCGTTCTGGTGGCACCGGCGGCCGAGTACGCTCTGACACGCCGCGAACGCTGGCTGTTGCGACGCGCCGTCAGGCGGCGGTTTCCACTCGCGCGACTGCCGTTCTGGCGGCATCTGCAATCCCGGATGCACGGGTTGTTCTTCCCGCCGTTCGACCACAGCCGACTGTGGTATCTCGCCGCGAATCTGGGGCGAACGCCAATCGGCGTCGCGGCGCGCAGGATGCTGATCGCGGCCGGTACGGACCTGTCCGACGCGCTGGCGGAACTCCGCGCAAACGACCGGTTGCGGCTTTGCGTGATCGCTCCGGAAGGAGAAGCGCCGGGAATCCGCCGACGGCGGGAACACTTCGAACGACTGTTGCAGCAGCACCGGTTGCAGGAGCGATTGCAGGTCGAGTTCATGCACACCAGCGGCGTGTACCCTCATCTCACGCACCCGCACCGGCTGCGCAAACTACTGGAAGCGTTCATGGGCGGTCGGAATGACGCGGCCGCCGAAGCAACCACAGGAGCCAATTCGCCATGACCAGCGCCGAGAAGCAGAAGACGGATCTCCCCGAGCCGCTGGATGTGATCGCCGTGGGCGCGCATCCCGACGACGTGGAAATCGGCTGCGGGGGAACGCTGGCCCGACTGGTCCAACAGGGATACCGCGTGGGCATCGTGGATCTGACCGACGGTGAACCGACACCACTGAGCCCCGGGCCGCACATCCGGCTGGCCGAGGCGCAGCGTGCGGCCGAAATCCTGGGCGTCTCTGTCCGCGTGACGCTGGAATTCCCCAATCGCAGGTTGTTCGACAGCTTTGAAGCTCGCGTGGCACTGGCCAAGATTTTTCGTCGCTACCGCCCGAAGATCGTGCTGGGGATCCGTGAAAAGACACCGCAGGCCTCTCCGGATCATTGGCAGGCCATGCAGATCACCGACGCCGCGGTGTTCTACGCTCGACTCTCGAAATGGGACGACGCGTTCGACGGCCTGCCCGTGCACACCGTCACGCGGCAACTGTGGTATCCGCTCGGCCTCTCCACGCTCCAGGCCGTCCGCACTCCGGGCGACGTCGTGGTGGACGTCTCAGAGAGCTTTCACCTGAAGGTTGAAGCCATCCGCGCCTACGAGACCCAGTTTCCGCCCGAGAAACGTCGTGTCTTCGAGCTGGTCGAACACCAGGCGCGACTGCTGGGACTTTCGGCCGGCTTCCGATACGGGGAGTCCTTCACCAGCCCGACCGCAATCGGCATCCGGAATCTGGTCGAAACCTTCGCCCGCTGAACCCGCTCGGCCGCACGGCGGCCTCGCGGCCCGTCCGCCACAGGCGTGTGCCGAGCCGCGAGCTCTCCGTCCGGGTCGGCCGGCATACCATGATGCGCTGTGTGCGCCCGGTCCGATTGCACCGATCGCGCCGGTCGGTGCACACCGTCGCAACACGGATCCGTCGTGATATGCGGTTTGTGCGGCCGCCGGTCCGAGCCAATCGAC
>RFHO01000247.1 GCA_003696385.1 Planctomycetota bacterium
CCCTTTGCCCCGCCGTTCACGGTCGGTGGCCCGCCGCGATCCGTCCCCTCACTCCAGTTCCGGCACTTCGATACCGACGTGGATGTGCGACATCCGCCGGCGGATCAGAAACGCCATGCCACGAGCCCGCGGCTGCAACCGCTTGAACATCGGCCCACCGTCGACGCGTGCCTCGACGATCCGCAGCAGATCGACTCCCCGCGCCCCCATCTCTTCGGCGTTCGCGCGGGCACTCTGCAACACCTTCAGCAGCATCCGCGCTCCGCGATTGGGCAGATACTGCAACCGCTGAATCCCCTCTTCCACCGACACGCCGCGAATCAGATCCGCAAACCGCCGCACCTTCGTGGGCGAGATCCGGGCAAACCGATGCGACGCTCGAACCACACTCATTGCCACTCACCTCCGCCGCCGTCGTCCGCTGCGGGACAGCAGGCTTCCTCCGCTGCCTCCGCACGACCGGCAGCCGTCACTTCTTACCCTTCGCTCCGTGGCCGCGGAACGTCCGCGTGGGCGCGAACTCGCCCAGCTTGTGTCCCACCATCTCCTCGGTCACGTACACGCTGACGTGCGTCTTGCCGTTGTGAACCAGGAACGTATGTCCGACGAACTCCGGCGCGATCGTCGACCGCCGGGCCCACGTCTTGATGGGCTCCTTCCGCCCCTCTCGATCGAGCTTGTCGATTTTCTTCAGGAGCTTCTCGTCGACATACGGCCCCTTTTTCAGCGAACGCCCCATGTCAGCGTCCCTTTCTCACTCAGACCTTCAGCTCACCATACCGCTTCGACCGCCGCCGCCGGATGATGGCCCGCGAAGACGGCTTGCGCCGTTTCCGCGTCCGGCCGCCCTTCGCCAGTTTGCCCGTCGGGCTGCAGGGGTGTCGGCCGCCGGAGTTGCGCCCTTCGCCGCCACCCATCGGATGGGCCACCGGGTTCATCGCGGTGCCGCGAACGTGTGGTCGGCGTCCCAACCAGCGCCTCCGTCCGGCCTTGCCCAATCGGATGATGTTGTGCTCCGAATTACCCACCTCTCCGATCGTCGCCCGACAACTGCTGGACACACGCCGAACTTCACCCGACGGCAAGGTGATCTGAGCCCACTTGCCCTCGCGCGCCGTCAACACGGCACTGGTCCCCGCACTGCGACACAACTGCCCGCCGTGCCCGGGCTGCATTTCGATGTTGTGGATCACGGTGCCCGTCGGGATGTTCGCCAGCGGCAGGCAGTTGCCCACGACCGGCTCGGCGTCCGGGCCGCTGACCACGGTCATATCGACTTCCAGCCCCTTCGGCGCGATGATGTACCGCTTTTCGCCGTCCGCATAGTGCAGCAATGCGATCCGAGCCGATCGACAGGGATCGTATTCGATCGCCGCAACCCTCGCCGGGATACCATCCTTGTTCCGCTTGAAATCGATGATCCGGTACATCCGCTTGTGGCCGCCACCGCGATGGCGACAGGTGATCCGCCCCTGGTTGTTACGACCACCCTTCTTTTTGTAGCGCACCAGCAGTCGCTTCTCCGGCTTCTTCCCCGGAGTCAATTCCGCGAAGTCGCTGACCGATGCATTGCGTCGGCCCGGACTGGTCGGCTTGTAGTAACGAATGCCCATCCCGGTCACCTGTATCTGCAATCACCACGCGGCCCGCCGACCGCTTCACTGCGTCCCCTGTCTCCACCGACTTCGAACACCGGAGCGATCGAAATCAGAAGAACGAAATCCGGTCGTCCTCGTGCAGCTCCACGATGGCCTTTCGCCAGTTCTTGGTATGGCCGCGATGAAAACGGTACCGCCGCGGTTTTCCCTTGCGGTTCTGTGTCCGCACTTTCTTCACCCGCACATTGAAGAGCTGCTCCACGGCCTCCTTGATCTGTGTCTTGGTCGCCTGTGGATGCACCTCGAAGCTGTACATGTTCAAACGCTCGGAGAGAAACACACCCTTTTCGGTCACCAGCGGCCGCACGACGATCTGATGCGGCTCCAGCTGCAGTTTCGGCGTGTTTCCCTTGTCGCTGCCGGACTGCTTGGTCTTTGCCACGGCTATGACCTCGAATCAGTGCACCTTCGATGCAACCCCGCGGCGGATCGCCCGCCCGCCGACACCCGCGCCTCAGCCCGCGGCCGCCTGCTGAACAGCCGCCAGCTTCTCGATCGCCGGCCTCAACAGCAGCACGTTCCGATGCCGCAACAGAGCGTAGGCGTTCAGATCCTTGTCCGGAAGCACTGCCACACCGGGGATGTTCCGGGCCGATTTGTAGACCAGCGGGGTATACCCATCGGTGACGATCAGACAACTGGCCCCGGCCAGTCCCAATGCCGCAAGCACTTTCGCCACATGGGACGTCCTGGGCGCCTGCAGCGAAAACGCATCCAGAACGACCGCCTGTTCGTCCTCGAACTTGCTCCGCAGCGCCATCCGGGTGGCCAGCCGCAACGCTTTCTTCGGCAACCGATACCCGAAGTCCCGCGGCTTCTTGCCGAAGGTATGGCCGCCGCCACGACGAACGGGCGTCCGCCGCATACCAGCGCGGGCCCGGCCGGTTCCCTTCTGTCGGTACAACTTCCGCGTGCTGCCTTCGACCATCCCCCGAGACTTGGTCTGCACGGTGCCCACGCGCCGATTGGCTTCGTACATCACCACGGCGTCGTGCAACAACTGGCGATTCACCGGCGGCGCGATGGCATCCAGATCCAACGGGATCTCGCCGATCACCTCGCCGGCTTCGTTGCGCACCGGAACGGTACTCATCGTCCGCATCCCTCAGTCTGTCCGAAGCCTCCGGTCGGCCCGGTCACACAGCGGCATCAGCGCTTGTTCGTTTCGCGGATCATCAGGAAACCGCCGTTCGGCCCCGGCACGGCTCCCTTGACGACCAGCAGATTCAAATCCGGATCGATCCGCACGACTTTCAAATGCCGCACGGTCACGCGTGCATTTCCGTAGCGACCGGCCATCCGCGTCCCCTTCAGCACTCGCGACGGGTCGGCACTCTGACCGATGGACCCCGGATGCCGATGCACGCGTTTGACACCGTGGCTCGCCCGCAAACCGGCGAAACCGTGCCGCTTCATCACGCCGGCCGTCCCGCGCCCCTTGCTCGTTCCGATCACGTCCACATAGGGCACGTTTTCAAAAATCGACACCGTGACCCGGTCGCCCACATCCAGGTCGCAGTCTTCGCCGTCGATACGAAACTCCCGAACCCACCG
>RFHO01000248.1 GCA_003696385.1 Planctomycetota bacterium
CCTGTGGCATATACTGCGGCGACCGGCGTGCGCGGGCGTGCGGCGATCGCGCGGCGGCGGAGACATGACGGCATCGAACGGAGGGGACGGCGGCTCGATGGATCCCGTTGCGCAGCGGCTTCAACTCGCTCTTTCGGCGTCGGCGGAGGCAGCGGCGGTGATTCGCCGTTACTTCCTGCGCGGTGACATGGACGTCGAACACAAAGCGGACATGTCACCCGTGACGGCCGCGGACCGGGAAGCGGAGGCACTGCTGCGGGAGCGGATCGAGGCGGCCTTCCCCGACGACGGCATCGTGGGCGAGGAATTCGGCGAAAAGCCGGGCTCGTCGGGATACACGTGGATCCTGGATCCGCTGGACGGCACGAAGTCGTTCATCCACGGCGTGCCGCTGTTCGGGACGCTGGTGGGGATCCGGCGGGGCGATGACCTGGTGGCTGGCGTGTGCCGGTTTCCGGCTCTGGACGAAGTGATCTGGGCGGGGCGTGGCGGCGGAGCGTGGTGGCAGGTGGGCAACGGCCTTCCGCGAGCTGCGAGGGTTTCCGTCGTGGACCGGTTGGCCGATGCCACGTTCTGCACGACGACCTTCACCGGCTGGCGCGAGGCGGGGCGCCGGGCGGCTTTCGAGGCGCTGGCGGAGCGATGCGGCCTGGTCCGCGGCTGGGGAGACTGTTACGGCCACATGCTGGTGGCGACCGGACGGGCGGAACTGATGATCGATCCGTTGCTGAACGCGTGGGACGCCGCCGCACTGGTGCCGATCGTTGAGGAAGCGGGCGGGGCTTTCGTGAGTCTCGACGGGCGGCGGACGATCGACGCGGGCAACGGCCTGTCGGTGAATGCGGCGTTGAAGGACGATGTGCTCGCGGTGCTGGCCGCGCACCCGGCCGTCGACACACCGCCTCCGTGAAACGCGTGACCGGCGCATCGCGGTTCGTCGAGTCCAATGGGGGGATCGCGGGCGTTTCCTTCCGGCAGGACGCACGCGAATCCGGGTCGTACAATCGGTACGACCGGTGGGCCGATCAAGCTCGGAACCGGGAACGTCGATACCCAGTACCGAACGGGGCCGCGGGGTGGCTCGTGCAGGTGTTCGGAAAGAGGCTCGGCGGATGACGCGCCGCGGATTCACGCTGATCGAGCTGCTGGTGGTAATCGCCGTCGTGGGCGTGCTGGTCGCCTTGTTGCTGCCGGCGGTGCAGCAGGCTCGCGAGCGGGCTCGGGCCGTGGAGTGTCTGTCGCACCTGCGGCAACTCGGAATTGCACTGCACAACTACCACGACGCGCACGGCGTGTTTCCGCCCAGCTTCGTGCGTCAGGAAGACGGCAACCCCCCGCCTCCACCGGGAGCCGCCACGCCGCTGCAATACCGCTGTCACTGGACCGGATACCACATGCTGCTGCCGTTTCTCGACCAGCAGCCGCTTTACGATCGGTACGACTTTCGCGGCACGTGGTTGTCCAGCATGACCGATGTCAACGACCGTTCGGCATGGCGGCTGAACCAGACCGTACTGCCCGTGCTGATCTGCCCGAGCGCTCCGCACGAGTCGCTGGTCATTGGATCGGACGGCGTGAACGACTTGGCGGGAAACTGGATGGGCGGTTCGCCCACGGACTATTCGTTCAGCCACGGAGCAGACATCATCCGCGCCCTGCCGGGAGTGGGCACGCAGTGTCCCGGCGGCCCGTTCGATTACTGGCAGCAGTGGCCGGCGAGCACGCGGGGCGTCTTCGGATACAACAGCACCTGCCGCGTGGCAGACGTCCAGGACGGCGCGTCGCAGACGATAGCCATCGGCGAGAAGGCCGGCGGGTTGCTCAGCTACGCCGGCTGGAACAGCAGCTTTCCGCGGCTGAAGGTCGAGTATCCCTGGGCGATGGCGGCGGTGACGTATTTCTCGCCGACCGGAGCCGGCACGCCCAACGGTGCCTGGGTGGCCGGGCCCTACGGTGTGACGCAGGACATCCGCCTGCCGGATTGCCCGACCGATCCACCGACGCTGGGCGTTCCGTTTCCGATCAACCCGATGCCGCGGATCCTGCAGCCCAGCATCGACGACCGGCCGCTGTTTTCGTTCCAGTCCGCGCACGCCGGCGGGGCGCACTTCCTGATGGTCGACGGTTCGGCCCGGTTCGTTTCGGAGACGATCGACCACGGGGTGTACCGGGCGGTGTCGACGATCGCGGGCGGGGAAACGATCGGCAACGGCGCGTTCTGAACGCTCGAAGGGTTCCCTGCGGGCACTGTGGGACGGGTGTCGTGTTCGTTCTGGTCCGGCGGGGAAGGGCGTGACGTCGGGCCGGCGGCTCGAGGTGGATTCTCGAACCGGCCTGCGGCCGCCGCGAGCGGAATCTGCCGCGGGCCACGGACTTCGGATCGGGAGGAATCATGGCTACCGCCAAGGAGCTGCGTCGCTGGGACAACGCGCACGTCTGGCACCCGTTTACGCCGATGGAGGAGTACCGGCGGGAGGACACACCGATCATCCGCGCGGCCGAAGGCTTCCACCTGATCGACGTGGAGGGACGCCGCTACCTGGACGGCATTTCGTCGCTGTGGTGCAACGTCCACGGGCACCGCGTGCCGGAGATCGACGCGGCCGTGCGCGGGCAGCTCAACCGGGTCGCCCATTCGACGCTGCTGGGGTTGGCCAACGAGCCGTCCATCCTGCTGGCTCGGGAGCTGGTCCGACGGGCGCCGGAGGGACTGACGAAGGTGTTCTATTCCGACAGCGGTGCCACAGCGGTCGAGGTGGCTCTGAAGCTGGCTTTCCAGTACCAGCAGCAGCGGCCGGATCGCAGCACGCGGGATGACCGTGACCTGTATCTGACGGTGGGAGGCGCCTATCACGGCGATACGATCGGCACGGTGAGCGTCGGGGGGATCGATCTGTTCCACGCAGCGTACGGGCCGCTGCTGTTTCGCACCGTTCGCGTGCCTTCACCGGGCAGTTACCGCGTGCCGGCGGGCATGACGCGGGAGGAGTACCAGCAATTCTGTCTGCGGGAGCTGGAACACGCCGTCCGCCGGCATGCCCACCGCGCGGTGGCATTCGTGATCGAACCGCTGGTGCAGGGAGCGGCGGGGATCCTGGTGCATCCGCCCGGCTACCTGCGGGCCGTGCGCGACCTGACGCTCGAGTACGACATTCCGCTGATCGCCGACGAGGTCGCCGTGGGATTCGGCCGAACCGGGACGCTGTTCGCGTGCGAACAGGAGCAGGTCGTGCCGGATTTCCTGTGCCTGGCAAAAGGTCTGACCGGCGGCTACCTGCCGGTGGCGGCCACTCTGACCACCGACCGCATCTTCGACGCGTTCCTCGGGCCGCCGGAAGCCGGCCGAACGTTCTTTCACGGACACACGTATACGGGTAACCCGCTGGGATGCGCGGCGGCGCTGGCGTCGCTGGAACTGTTCGACCGAAACCGCGTGCTGGAGAACGTGGCGCGGCTGTCGCGGCGGCTGGCCGAACGGCTGGCCGAACTGGCCGACCATCCCCACGTGGGCGACATCCGCCAGAAGGGCATCATGGTGGGGATCGAGCTGGTGGCCGACCGGGAAACGCAACAGGCGTTTGCTCCCGCGCGACGCACCGGCCACCGTGTGACGCTGGCCGCCCGCCGGCGCGGCGTGATCGTCCGCCCGCTGGGAGACGTGGTCGTGCTGATGCCCGCTCCGGCGATGCCGGTGGAGCTTCTGGACCGCCTGTGCGATGTCGTCTTCGAGGCGATCGACGAGGCGTGCCGGGAAGGGTAGCCCTTCCGCGTCAGACGCCGACCGGCTGGCGGTCGCGGTCATTGTGGGCCGATGGGGTGGTGCCGTCCCAGGCCGCATGCGGCGACCGCGCGGGCATGTGCGGACCGCGGGGCGACTGTTCCAGCGTCGCGCGTTCGATCCGCACCAGGTGTTCGCCCAGTCGATCCACCCGCCGGCCCATTTCGTCCGCGGCCTGTTCCATGCCGCTGGAAACCATGGTCACGACACCCAGGAACAACAGCATCTGCCCCGCGGTCAGGATCAGCCAGCCGGTCGGACCGTATTCGTTCGGCCCGCCGAAATAGCTCTGGATGATCAGCAACGTCCCGACGGTCAGGCCCAGGACGCCGGTATAGGCCAGCAACTGGCCCAGCGTCCCCATCCAGTTGGTTCGCGGCTTTTCGCTCGCTGCGGAATTCGCCATTAGTGCCATCTCCTGATCATCGCTCGAATCGCCGGCCGGTGGCGTTTTCGGTTCGCGGTGCGCTGACCGACTGCCGTCGGCCGTTGCCACCCCGAGTCCGCTCGGGGAGCGGGGC
>RFHO01000249.1 GCA_003696385.1 Planctomycetota bacterium
ATGCGAAAGCGGTTCCACTGGCCAACCGGATTGTCCGCTCGGACCAGCGGCGTGCTGCGATGGATCTTGTTGTTGTACAGGCCGCCGGAGCCGACGGCGTTCTGCGGTCGTGCGTCGGGATCCCAGATCTGCACCTGCGGCGTCGCCCGCAGGTACACGCCGCTGTCGCCGCCGGGGACGATTTTCCAGTCGATCCAGAACTCCGCGTCGCTGAACGCGCGGTCGGTCGTCAGGTACACCCCTTTGCCGTCGTTGATCAGCTCACCGTTCCGAACCGACCAGTGCTTGCGCATGTCTTCGTTCCATTCGGCGAGCTTCTTTTTGCGTTCCGCCTCCGGCATCGCGGCCAGCTTTTCGGGATTCATGGTCTGCTCGCCGTGCCAGCCGCTCAGATCCTTCCCGTTGAACAACGCAAAAAATCCCTTCGGCGGCCGGTTGTCCTCCTGAGCCGCCGCCGGAACGCCCCACCGCCACAGTGTCGCCACCACAACCACCCAGGCAAACAACACGCGTCTTCTCATGGTGCCACTCCTCGTTCCGCTGGTTCCTCGCTGTCTCCTCGCCACGTCCGGAACGGCGCGCGTCTGCTCGACGCACGCCCGCAACGTGGTCGCAAAGCCGCGCGGGCCACTGTAACATCCGTTCGCAGCAGCGGGCAACTCGCCGCGGAAGGCCATTCCCGCGGCCGCTGCCATTGGCGCTGGACAGCCCGACGACCTCGGCAACACTGGCCGGCAGCGCCGCCAGCCGCAATTCATCGGAGTGTTCAAGCGCCGGTCGCTTCGATTTGGTATCCCGGAGAGCCCAACGATGACGCACCTGCCAAGCTTGTCCCCTTCCCGCCACGCCCGCCAACAACGACGCGCAACGGTTGCGGGCCGATCGCACGTGCGGCGATTCCCGTCCATCGTGGCCGTCCTCCTCGCCACGACGCTCACCACCGGCTGGCTGCGGACCGGAACGATCCGCGCCGCAGAGACCAGAACGCAGCCGCCCAACGTGGTGCTGATCATCTCGGATGATCAGGCCTGGACCGACTACGGCTTCATGGGCCACCCCGATATCCGCACGCCCAACCTCGACCGGTTGGCCCGCCAGAGTGCCACCTTCGTCCGCGGGTATGTGCCGACCGCGCTGTGCCGGCCCTCCCTGCTGACGATCATCTCGGGACTCTACGCCCACCAGCACAAAACCACCGGCAACGATCCGGCGCCCACGGTGGCCAACATCCAGCGGGCCCGCAAGGCCGGGAAAGATCCGCGCGAGCTGCTGATCGAGCACGTCGACCGCGTTCCCACGCTGCCGCGGCTGCTGGGCAAGTTGGGCTACCTGAGCCACCAGAGCGGCAAGTGGTGGGAAGGCAGTTACCGCCGCGGCGGGTTCACCCACGGCATGACCCGCGGGTTTCCGCATCCCGGAGGCCGACACGGAGACGACGGCCTGAAGATCGGCCGGGAAACGATGCAGCCGGTGTTCGACTTCATCGACATGGCCGTCGAACAGCACAAGCCGTTCTTTGTGTGGTACGCTCCGTTCCTGCCGCACACGCCCCACAATCCGCCGGAGCGTCTGCTCAAAAAGTACCGCACGCCCGACCGCCCACTGCCGATCGCGCGCTATTACGCCATGTGCGAATGGTTCGACGAAACGTGCGGGCAGTTGCTCGACTACCTCGACAGGAAACAGGTCGCGGACAACACGCTGGTCGTGTACGTCACCGACAACGGATGGATCCAGTCGCCGAACAGGAACGGCTATGCACCCCGGTCCAAACGCAGCCCGTACGAGGGCGGCGTACGCACGCCGAACCTGTTCCGCTGGCCGGGAGTGATCCGGCCGGGGCGTCGCGAAGACCTGATCAGCAGCGTGGACATCGCGCCGACGATTCTGGCAGCCTGCGGCGCGGCCATCCCCGAGCAACTGCCCGGGTACAACCTGCTGCCCGCTCTGAAGGCCGGCGGGCCCACTCCGCGGACGGAGGTCTACGGCGAGGCTTTCGCTCACGACATCGCCGACATCGAAGATCCCGAGGAATCGCTTCTGTTCCGCTGGGTCATTCGCCGTCCCTGGAAGCTGCTGCTGACGTACGACGGCGCCACCGGCCGGATGGTGTACCCGCCCCGGGACATGCGACCGCAGTTGTACGACGTGTTCGCCGACCCACACGAGACGCGGAATCGCGCCGCCGAGTTTCCCGACGTCTTGCGTGAGCTGGCAAAGCGAATCGACGCCTGGTGGCCGGTGACACGGCGCAAGACGCTGACGGAATGGTCCGACCGTCCGGTGCCCGTCCGGTCGTATCAACCGCCGCTGGCCAACACACCTCCGGCGGGTCGCCGCGCCCCGAAGCGACCGTCCCGCCGCACCACGACTCCGCCGAAACCGACGCACAACAAAGACACTGCGTCCTCCGAAGCCTCCCAACGCCCGCGTGCGGCGTCGCCGACGCCCCGCGACTCGGGCACGACGACACGACCTCGACCGAACATCCTGTTCTTCTTTGCCGACGACCAGCGTAACGACACGCTGGGATGCGCCGGCCATCCGATCATTCGCACTCCCAACATCGACCGCCTGGCACGCAACGGCGTGCTGTTTCGCAACATGTTCGTCAGCCACTCCATCTGCTGGGTCAGTCGCACGACGATCCTGACCGGTCTGACCGCCCGCAGCTTCGGCCGTCCCGAAATGCCCGATGCCGCCAGACCCGAAGCCTTGACGCACCTCTTCCCCGACGAACTGCGCAAGGCCGGCTATCGCGTGGGCTTTTACGGCAAGTGGCACGCCAAGATGCCCAGAGGCTTCCGGCCTGCCGACCACTTCGACGAATTCGAGGCCATCTTTCGCAACCCGTACTTCAAGAAACTGCCCGACGGTACGCTCCGCCACGAGACCCAGATCATCGGCGATCGCGCCATCCGCTTCCTGCAATCCCAGCCGAAAGACCGGCCGTTCTGCCTGAACCTGTGGTTCAACGCCGCCCATGCCGAAGACGGCGACAAACGCCCGGGCATCGGCCACTACCCCTGGCCCAAGGTCGTCGACGGCATGTACGAAGACGTCGTGATTCCGCCGCCCCGGCTCGGCGATCCGGCGATCTTCGCCTCCCAGCCGGACTTCCTGAAGCGATCGATCAACCGCGAACGCTTCTTCTGGCGCTGGGACACTCCCGAAAAATACCAGACCAACATGCGCGCCTATTTCCGCATGATCAGCGGCATCGACCACGTGGTCGGTCGTGTGATGGCCGAACTGGAGCGGCTGGGACTGGCCGACAATACGATCGTCGTGTATTCGGCCGACAACGGCTACTACATGGGCAACCGCGGCTTCGCGGGCAAATGGTCGCACTACGAAGAATCGCTTCGCGTGCCGCTGATCGTCTATGACCCGCGGCTGCCGGAGGCGAAACGGGGACGCGTGGTCGACCAGTTCGCCATGAACCTCGATCTGCCGGCGACGTTTCTGGACTGGGCCGGCGTACCGATCCCCGAAACGTATCAGGGGCTCAGCCTGAAACCGCTGGTCGACGGCCGCAGCCCGCAACGGTGGCGAACGGACATGTTCTTCGAACACGTGACCCTGCGGCCCTTGCTGTCCTGGGAAGGCGTCCGCAACGAGCGCTTCAAGTACGCCCGGTATTTCGACCAGCGGCCGGTCTACGAGTTCCTGTTCGATCTGGAGCAGGATCCGGACGAAATGCGAAACGTGGCGAACGACCCGAAATACGCCGACACGCTCCAGCGACTGCGAACCCGCTGCGACGCACTCGTCGCGCAATACGGCGGTCCGCTGCGGCCATACACGCCCCGCTCGAAACGGCGCGTCCCGCCCGGAAGGCGTTCGGCCGCGCCGAAAGCGGCACCGGTCGGCAAACGATGACCGAACGCGGACGGGACCGCTGCGCGCTCCTGTGGCCGCCCCGAGCCGGACCATTCCCGCAATAGGTCACCGGCCATGCGCCGCGCTCACAGCCCGAGTGCCGGCAGCAGCGCATACCCGGTCACCGGCCGCGAATCCGATTCCATCAATCGGCTCTGCACGGAATCCATAAATGTCTGCCCCATCACGCCCCGCCGAAACGGTCGCCAACACCCAGCCACACGGCGACGCCCACCAGACCGCCCCGTTGCTGTCGGTACGCAACCTGACCGTCGGCTTCCGGACCGAAGGCGGATTGCGATCCGTGCTGGACGACGTCTCCTTCGACGTTTTTTCCGGAGAAACCGTCGGCCTGGTAGGCGAGAGTGGCTGTGGCAAGACGGTCACCAGCAAGGCGATCATGCGGTTGCTTCCCCACACGGCCGTGATCGCGGACGGTTCACGTATCCTGTTCGACGGAACCGACCTGGCACGCGCCGACGAACGCACCATGCAGCGGATCCGCGGAGACCGCATCGCAATGGTGTTCCAGGAACCGATGACGGCGCTGAACCCGGTGTTTCGCATCGGCTGGCAACTGGACGAAGCCCTGCGGTTACACACCGACCTGAGCCGCCGTGCCCGCCGAGCTCGAGCCCTGGAAATGCTGCAGCGCGTCGAATTGCCCGATCCCGAAGCGTGCCTGCGACGCTATCCGCACGAACTGTCCGGTGGCATGCGGCAGCGCGTGATGATCGCCATGGCACTGTGCTGCGAACCCGACCTGCTGATCGCCGACGAACCGACCACCGCGCTCGACGTGACCATCCAGGCACAGATTCTCAGCCTGTTGCGGCAGCTTCAGCAGCGCTACCGGCTGGCGGTCCTGCTCATCACGCACGATCTCGGCGTAGTGGCCCAGGTGTGTGACCGTGTCCTGGTGATGTATGCCGGCCAGATCGTCGAAGCCGCTCCGACCGAGGCGCTCTTTCACAGTCCAAAGCACCCCTACACCGCGGCGCTGATCCAGTCGGTCCCCAAACTCCGCGCGCCACGACACAGCCGACTACCCGCGATCCCCGGACGCGTTCCCAGCCCGGAAGAATGGCCGAGCGGCTGTCGCTTTCAGAACCGCTGCGCCTACTGCCAGGATCTCTGCCGCACCCAACCGCCGGAATTGATCGGCACACAATGCACCCACAGCGTGCGGTGCCACTTCCCGCTCGACGGAGATCCCCCAACCTGAACCGGCCGCTGAAACCGCGATCGCCCCCGTCACGCCCAAAACCAGCCGACCGAGAGCGTCCCAGGTCAGCGCCGTGTTTTGCGGCAAAACCGCGATCGCGGGGGAAGAACGCCCCCCGCCGAAGTTCCGCGATCACCGGGGCCCTGTGTCACCTCACAACGTCATTCCCCGCGTTGCGTCTTCCCGCCCGGAGCGGTCTTTCCCGACGCGCCGCCGGCTCCGTCTCCAGCCTCCCCGTCCGCAGACTGCTGGATCACCAGAAACAGCACCCGTTTGGGCTTCGGCAACGTCGCCGGACGATCGGCCGCTCCGGACCGAACCGCACGGCGGCTCATCGCTCCGCCTGCGGCAAGTGTCCGCGACGGCGCCGGATTCCTCACATCCTTCGAAGCCTTCGGCGTATCTCCGCGCCGAGGCCCCCCCTTCTCACGGGCAGTGGCAGCCACCACGCCCTGCTGCCTCTGCGTCCCGGCCGACTCCGCCGCCGCGTCCGACGGAGCAGCCGCACCAGGCCCGCGGGCATCCTGCTCGATGATCCGCCGCGTCTTTTCCAACACGGACTCGGGCAGTCGGACCGGAATCTGATAGCTCCACCGCTTCACCGCCAGCGCCGGCTGCGCCGCGGGCCCGGCCACGGCACCCGGCGCGGCCCCACCGACCGACGGACGGTCCGCCACACCACCCGCAGCCGCAACTGCGGACTCATCCGCCCCCGTTCGCCGTGCTTCCCGCGGGGCGCCCCGCTCCGGACTCCTGCTTCGTTCACCCGCCGCGGCCGCGGTGCGCGGCGGATTCTGCGCTTCGGCAACCGCCGACTTGGCCGCGGCCGTCCGCGACGGCTCGCCGCGACTTGCCCTGTCCCCTGCCACGGCGGCATTGGCTGCCGCGACCCGCCGCGCCGCACGTTGCGGCCGCCCCTTGGCTTCTTTCCGCTGCACGTTCGCTCTCCCCCCCGGCGCGGGCGTCGCCGCAGCAGCGGCGTTCAATGCGGCGACGCGCGGGGCTGTCGATCGCGATCGCCGGTCGCCGGCATTCACCGCGGCCGTGCCCCCCGCTGACTCGACCACGGCCGACGGAATTCGGGCAGCCGAACGCACGGCAGCCGGGCTTTGAGATGCCACAGACTCCACAACCTGGGAGCGCACCACCGCCACCTGTCGACGGACGTCGTCCCCCAGCGCAGCCCATTGCACCTGAGGACCGATCGTGATTTCACGAAACTCCGGTTCCTCCAGCAGACGCTGCAACGCCATCTGCAACGACGATGAATCCGTCTCGACATACACGCCGAACAGGCCGGTTTCTGAAAACCGGCCGGCCGCCACCCGGTCCGCCGCCGGATTTTCCGGCGCCCGGCGGTCGGCGCCGCTCCCGCCATTCTCGGCCACCGCAACCCGCGCTTGTGCGGTCGGAGGAATCGCATTCTCCGCCAGAAGAAGCTGCAATCGCTGCAGGCCTTCCACACGGTCGACCACGTTCAACTGCACGACCGCAACGTTCTCGTCATCCGCCGCCATCGCTTCCACGACGTCGCCGATCCGCAACTGTTCCGGCGACCGTCGCAACCACAACTGCCGCCCGTCGTCGTCACGCCGCACGACATAGAACTGTAGCTGCTCTTCGCCTGGAGCCCCTGGCACAGGCTCGCCGACGACGCCCGCGGCAACCGCCGCGCCGGCCTCGCCAAATCCGCCCAGCGGCTGCGCCGCCACCTCCGCGGCGCCCCCCGCGCCCGATTCCTCCTGCGAACCGGCAACTTTATCGGCCAGTGCTCCCGCCCGCGGTGCGCTCGCGCCTCCCAAAGCCGGTGCTTTCGCTCGATGACGGCCGACCAACCGCGGCCCGACACCCGGCCACCACAGCACGCAAACCCCCACCGCCGCCGCACAGGTCGCCGCCGCAATCCATGCACGCGCCGACCGTCGCGCCGAAGCCCGACTCGCCAAACGGCTCCCGCCACCGCCTTCGGCCGCCGCAGTCGCCACCTCCACGACAGCCTCCCGCTCCAGCATCTGCATCAACCGCGACGGGAAGTGATCACTCAGAGGCCGAATACGAATCTCCCGCACGGCCGCGGAAACGGCCCGAAAATGCTCCAACGTCTCCCGCGCTTCCGGCGACTGAGACAGCCACCGTTCGACAGCCGCACGCTCCGCGGCCGCCAACTCACCGTCCAGATACGCCGAAAGCAACTCTTCGTCGAACGAACGACTCATGACTCTCCGCCTCCGATGTGGCGGTCCATTTTCGTTCCCGTATGGCCCGCACCGTACGCCGGTCCGGCCCGCGGCCGAACCTCGCGTGGATCGTTCCACGGGTCTGCAACGTCCGCCGGACCCTCCTCCGGGGTGCTTCCGCGACGGACACTACATTGCTTGCCGCGGACCGATCAACCACAATGAGCCCGCTCGGTAACCGCGACATCCGACCGACACGCCACGTCCCATTGTGGCCCGCCGCTTGGACATCGGCAACGCCGGGCGAGCCCCCGCGACGTCCACCACGTCGCTCCAACTGACTGACGCAAGCGGCCCCCTGAAGTTCCGCTCATCCCGGTACGCGGGCCGCTCCGCGCGATGAATCGTCCGTTCGTGTCGATCGTGGCGGAACGACCGACCGCATGCGGTCATACGGATCACCGTTCGGAACGTCACGACGCCAGAGGAACGCCATGAGCACTTCCGCCGAACGCTCGCCGGTTGCCACCGCACGTCTGCAGCCCCTCAAGCGCGTCGTCTCGCTGCTCGACGTGAAACGCAACATCCTGTTGAATATGGACTTGCGGCGAGCCACCGAACTCCTGGGCAGTGGTCGCCCGGACGCCGTCCGGCAGATTCGCGGCCAGTTCGCGCTGATCCACCAGTCCGGCCAGACCGTTCGCCTGGCCCGCTCGATCGGCCGCCCGCTGCGCTACTTTCTGGCCAAGCAGCACGACGGTCCCTGCCTGATCGTCGCCGAACGCATCTCCGAAATCGCCGATTTCCTGGCCGCCCACGGCATGGACGGCCAGTTCCATCCCTCGTACACGCGGATGGTCCCGGCTCATCACGTCGTGCGGATCGAGCTGGTCGGCTGCCCGGATCCGAACCCACGCTACGATCGCTTCTTTGCCCCGCAAAAGGACGTCCTGCCGGCCGACCCGGACGAAATCGGCCGCCGCTACGTCGGCAAACTGGCCGAAGTCCTCGACGCCTGGCTGGACCGCATCCCGGCGGACGAGCCCATCGGCGTGCTGTTTTCCGGCGGCGTGGACAGCGGGGCGGTCTTCCTGGTTCTGTACCACCTGCTGCTGCGGCGTGGCGAAGCGCCCCAGCGGCTGAAGGCGTTCACGCTGTCGGTCGAGAGTGACGGCGCGGACGCCGACCAGGCCGCGCGGTTCCTCGACGCACTCGGCCTCGGCCTGTTCCTCGAAGTGATCGACGTCCCCGCCGATTGGATCGACTATCGTCAGGCCGTCCGGATCACGGAGGACTACAAGCCGCTGGACGTGCAGGCCGCCGCCATGACCACCGCCCTTTGCCGCGGCATTCGACAGCGCTATCCGGACTGGCGCTGGCTGGTGGACGGCGACGGCGGCGACGAAAACCTCAAAGACTACCCGATCGAAGAGAACCCCGAGCTGACGATCCGCAGCGTCCTGAACAACCTGATGCTGTACCACGAAGGCTGGGGCGTCGACGCCATCAAGCACTCACTGACGTATTCCGGAGGCCAGAGCCGCGGTCACGTACGTTCCGCGGCTCCCGTCCGGTGGTTCGGATTCGAGGGCTTCAGCCCGTACGCCGTGCCGGACGTGATCGAAGTCGCCGAGGGCATTCCCTTTGTCGAACTGACCGGGTGGGACCATCAACGACTGTACGACTTGAAAGGCGAAGTCGTTCGCCGCGGCGTGCAAGCCGTCACCGGCTTGGAGATGCCCGTCTTCCCAAAGCGGCGGTTCCAGCATGGCGTCGCGCCCCGCGGCGTCGTCGAACGCCTCGTGCCACACGACGAGCGACTGTATCGTCGGACACTGGAGGAGCTTTTCCTGCAGCGTTCCGCAGGCTGACCGCGGATCGCCAACGCACGCCGCAGCGGCCATCCGGGCGCGCCGAAGAGGACCGGACGATGTCCGACTGGTCGGAATACGAAATCGACTCGCCCGAATTGCTGGAACGCATCCGAGCGGTGTCGGCTCCGTTGGACGCCGGCGTGCGCGAGCAGCTCCACCGCTGTCTGCAGCACGAATATGCCAGCCCCGAGATTCGCCAGGCGGCTGCCGAACGACTGGCCGCATGCGGATCCGACGACGACCGCCGCACGCTGCTGAACTGGCTGCGGGAGCACCGGGACGCGCGGACTCGGACGGCGGTCGCCGCGGCTCTGGCAAGCTGCCCGTCCGAGGAAACGGTCTGCGCCCTGATCGACGCCCTCGCGGACTCGGTCAACACCGTCCGGAATCTGGCCGAACGCAGCCTGTTGGGCATGCTGGATCTCGTCCGGGAACACGGGCTGGACCGGCTGATCGCACTTCTGGAACACCCCGCTCCACTGACCCGTTCCCCGGCCGCCCGCCTGCTCGGTCATGTTGGCGACCGGCGGGCGCTGGGACCATTGCTGAAGATTCTCGAAACCGACAGGCAGTGGCTGGCGCGGATGTGGGCGGCCGCCGCCCTCGGCGAACTGGGATGCCCGGAGGCCGTTCCCGCTCTGGCTCATGCATTGCAACACGACGAGAAGAATCGCGTCCGCGCCGCAGCGGTCGAAGCCATCGGGCGGCTCAAACCGCCCGACGCACTGCAATGGCTGCGGATCGCCATGCAGGATCCCGATGGCAGCGTGAAACAGAAAGCCGAAGAAGCCGCCGGACGACTGCATCAGGGCCCGTTCGACGATTCATGACACCGGTCGCACCGGCTGTCCGACACCGTTGGCGACCGTCCCTGCAGCCGCTCACCCGGACATCCGAAACCGTCGCCCGGTTCGACCGTCCGTTCGATGCGGGCGGGGCCAAACGGAGGTAGCACTGCGATGAGGATCGGCATCGTCGGATTGCTCCAGGAGTCGAATACCTTCATCCCGCAGTGCACGACGCTGGAACACTTTTCGGAGGACGGCACGCTGGCGATCGGCGAGCGCATTCTCGAGGAGTTCCAGGGCGGCCATCACGAAGTCAGCGGCTTTCTGGAAGGGTTGAGCGACAGCGGGCACGAGATCGTGCCGTTGATCGTCGCTCGAGCCTTGCCCTACGGCGCGATGACCCGCGACACGTTCGAGACACTCCTGGGGATGCTCCGCGAACGGCTCGCCCAAGCCGGCCGGCTCGACGGCGTCCTCGCAGCCTGCCATGGCGCGGATGTCGCCGAGGGCTATCCGGACGCCGACGGTGAATGGCTCGCCGCCGTTCGGACCGCGATCGGCACAGACACGCCGCTGATCGCCACGCTCGACGCCCACGCCAACCTGACCCGGCAGATGGTGCAGCAGACCGATGCCCTGATCGGCTATCGGACGAACCCGCACGTCGATCAGAGGGAGCGGGGGCTCGAAGCCGCTCGCTTGCTCATGCGGACGCTGGCCGGTGAAGTGCGACCGGTCCAGGCGGCCGCTTTCCCGCCGCTGGTGATCAACATCCAGCGACAGGACACGGACGCTTCGCCGCTGAAGGAACACCTGGCGGCCTTCGACCATGTGCGGCGTGATCCGCGCGTGCTGTCGGCCAGCCTGCTGCTCGGCTTCCCCTACGCCGACGTGCCGCAGATGGGCTGTGCCACGCTGGTGGTGGCCGACGGAGATCCCTCGACCGCTCATCGCGCGGCCTGCGAACGCGCGGCGGCGCTGTGGGAAGATCGGCAGCGCTTCATTCCCGAGCTGATCGAACCGGCTGAGGCCGTGCGTCGTGCGGCCGCCGCCACGGGCCGCGTCTGCCTGCTGGACATGGGCGACAACGTCGGCGGTGGTTCGCCCGGCGACGGCACGGCATTGCTGCACGAACTCGCCGCCGCGGCGTTCGAGCACTCCTTCGTGAGCCTGCATGACCCCATGGCCGTCCAGCAGGCCCGTTCAGCGGGTGTCGGCCAACGCGTCCAAATCGCCGTGGGCGGTCGATCGATCCCCGAGATGTACGGCCCGCCGTATTCGGATACCTGGACGGTGCGGGGAATCTACGACGGGCGGTTCGACGAAGACCGCCCGCGCCACGGGGGTTTCCGTCACTTCGACCAGGGCCCCACGGCCGTGCTGACCAACGAGCGGGGGATCACCGTCCTGGTCAACTCGAAGCGGATGGTCCCGTTCAGCCTCCGTCAGCTCACGTCGTGCAACCTCGACCCGCGTTCGTTCCGCTGCCTGGTGGCCAAAGGCGTTCATGCGCCGATCGCCGCGTATCGCGAGGTGTGCGACGTGTTCATCCGGGCGAACACGCCGGGAGTGACGACGGCGGATCTGGACACGCTGCCCTATCGCCACCGCCGCCGTCCGCTCTTCCCGTTCGAACGCGACTTCGAGTGGGCCGCCGATGCCGCATCCCCGTCGCCGGACCGCGGTCACACTTCGTCCCCTGCGGAGGAGCCCTGATGCACAGACGCCGCTTTCTCGAAACACTGGCCGCTCCCGCCGCGCTGTGTGCCGGCTTGCCCTTCGCCCTGCCGCCTCGACGCGCGCTCTCCGCCCCGGCCGACGGCAGCCGCCGTACAGGGGTGATCGGCGTCACGACCGTCTACCGCCGACACTCGCACGCGGACGTGATCTTCACCAAGATTCTGCGCGGATGGAAACACGACGGCGGACCGGGACCGGATCTGAAACTCACCGCGCTGTACGTCGAGCAGTTCCCCGAAGGCGATCTGGCCCGCCGGCTGTGCCGCGAGCACGGCGTGCCCCTCTGTTCGTCGATTGCCGAGGCCATGCGGGTCGGGCTTGCCGACCCCAGCACTGCCGGTGTGCTCAGCGTGGGCGAACACGGCGACTACCCCTACACACCGGACACCCGCCAGCACATGTATCCCCGCCGCCGCTTCTTCGACGAAATCGTCCGCGGTTTCGACCGTGCCGACCGCGTGCTGCCACTGTTCAACGACAAACACCTTTCCTACCGCTGGGCCGATGCACAACACATGTACCGGACGGCGAAACGCAAGCGGATCCCGTTCATGGCCGGTTCGTCCCTGCCGGTCGCCTGGCGGATCCCGCCGCTGCAATTGCCCGCCGGATGCGAACTCGAAGAAGCCCTCGCGGTCGGCTATGGCGGTGCGGAGAGCTACGGCTTCCACGCGCTGGAAGTCCTGCAGTGCATGGTCGAACGGCGGCGCGGCGGTGAGACCGGGGTGGCAAGCGTGCAGGCGGTCACCGGCGAGGCGATCTGGCGAGCCGCGGATGCCGGCCGCTTTTCGCCGGATCTGCTGGCAGCGGCTCTCCGCGCGCAGGGCGTCGAACACGCCGAAGGCGAAGAGCTGCGCCGGCGGCTGGCCGGGGACACGCCCTTCTACCTGATCGAATACCGCGATGGCCTGCGGGCCACGGTGGCCATGTGCAACGGTGTTGCCCGGCAGTTCAGCTTCGCGGCCCGCCTGCGCGGCGAAAAGGATCCGAGGGCCTGCCTGTTCGCTCTGCAGGACGAAGAACCCTACATGCATTTCGGCTGGCTGCTGCACGCCATTCACTACATGCTCGTCACCGGCCGACCGGCGTATCCCGTGGAGCGCACACTGCTGACCACCGGCGTTCTCGATCGGGCCATGCACAGTCTCGCAGGGGATGGCCGTCGGCTGGAAACGCCGGAGCTGAACGTGCACTATCGGCCGACGGACTGGCCGTTCGCCAAGCTGCCGGTCGGAACGCCACCGCCGCGCACCGTCGCCCGCACGAATCGATAAACTGGAAGGCAGCGAAACGGGAGCACAGCCCGGCGCCCCACAGGCGACGGCAGGGGGCGTTGCGCCCCGCGACCGTCGCGGCGATGCGTTCGAGCCGGTGCACGGCGCAGCCGGCTGTAAACGTTTCGGGTCGCGAACGGGAGTCGACCATGGCCGAACGATCGGACCCCAAATGGCTCGAAGACCGGCTTGTCGAAGAACTCGGGATCGTCGTGCGCGTCCGCAACATCCGCCGCGACGAAGGCGACGAAGAACGCCTGATCGTGTGCGACCTGGAGTTCCCCGCGCACACCGAAGCCACACACGCACGCGGACGCATCCGCAACACGGCCGTGGTCTTCATGTCTCCCGCGATCAAGGTCCCGCTGTTCACCGCCGGTCCGGAGACCACGTTGGTCATGCGGGTCACCAAGAGATTCTTCGGAGAACTGGGCGACATCGACTTCGACGATTCGCCGGAGTTTTCGCAGCAGTACCATCTGTTCGGCTGGTCCGAAGAATCGGTCCGGGCACTGTTCACCAGGCCGGTCCGCGATCGCCTGGCCGAATCACCGGGCTGGACGATCCGGGGCAAAGGCAACCTGCTCGTACTGTACCGCTGGAACAAGACCGTCCCGGACGAAGAACTGCCGCAGTTCCTTCGCGAAGCCCTGCGCGTGCTGGAACCGCTGAAGGAGTCGGCTGCGGCGCTGGCGGAGCGGCCGGACATCGTCGTCGAACCCACACCGAACGAGCTGGCTCGGGCGGCCGATTCGATCGGCGGGATCGCCGGAACGATGCTGCTCGGACAACTGAGACGGCTGCTGGTCCCGCGGCGGGAGCTGGAAGAGTACCTTTCGGCAGAGCCACCACGGGAGATCCCCCGAGGCGTCCGGGCGCAGGTGCTGGGACAGTCGGCCGGCTTCTACATCGGCGGCGGCATCGCCTTGCTGTCGGGAACCGTCTTCTGCGTCGTCGGCTTGTTGGAACCTGGCAATCCGCCGCCGCAGGTGAAGCTCCTGTTCCCGATCGTCGGTGCAATCGTCGCACTGATCGGATTGGGCCTGATCGTGGCCGGTGCGATCTACCGGCGCAGACGGTTGCGGATCCTGCGGAACGGGCGGCTGCTCGAAGGACGCATCGAAAAGATGGAACGATCCAGCATCGCCGTGAATCAGCAGCCGATGTTCTACGTCCGCATCCGTTACGAAGTCGACGGCGAAGAACGGACTGCCGAGCTGCGCGCCCTGGGGCCTCAGGCGAACAGCGCCCGACGGCTGCATGAGGAACAGCGTCCGGTGCGGCTGCTGGTCGA
>RFHO01000250.1 GCA_003696385.1 Planctomycetota bacterium
GATGTGGAATGACGCCGAGACGTTCGTAGTGCCTCAGTGCGGTCGTGCTACCGGGAGATTCTGGTCGGACGCCGCCGGGACGTGCGCCGGGTCCGGATTGTTCGGGACGGCGGTTGCCCTCTGGGACGGTGCAGCGGTGGGGGGCGCGGCGGCCACTACTGTGGTGGCCACGGGCGCCGTGGCGAGCACGGGAACTCCCGCAGCGGCCGGCAGTGCCGCGATCATGCCGGGCAGGGGCCGCACCATCGGCGGGGGGTAGGACCAGCCGGGCGGTGGAGCGAACGCGGGCATGGCGGCGATCGGAAAGGGTCCGGCAGTCGGCAGGGGCGGTGCGGCGGCGAGCATCGTTCCGCTGGCCGGGGGCGCCGGTTGCATGGCCAGAGCGATGGGGGACTGTCCCAGCGACGCAACCCGCGATTGCACGGCTGGCTGGAACCAGTTCAACTGCAGCGACTTCTGGTACAGGGCCAGAGCCAGATCGGGGCGTCCCTCGTCCTGATAGATCTGTCCCAGGTGGGCCAGCACCGTGGGATGATCGGGGGCCACTTTGAGGGCCTGTTTGAGGACGGCTTCGGCCGCGGCGATGTCACCCTGCTCGCGGTAGATCCAGCCCAGTTCGATGTACGGTTCGGGGCGGTACGGTTCGGCGCCCCGCCATTCGTCCAGCAGAGTGACCGCTTCGGCCGTTCGCCCGGTTTCCATCAGCAGCAGCGCGAGGCTGTGGTGGGTGGGCTGGTGGTCCGGCGCGACCTGCAGGGCCTGCCGATAGACGCGCTCGGCTCCGGCGATGTCGCCCTGTTTCTTCATCGCGGTGGCCAGGTTGTGCAGGTAGTCCGGGTTTGCCGGATCGTCCATCACGGCCCGGCGGAACTCGTCCAGAGCCGCGCCGTAGTTGCCCTCGTCGTAGTAGTGCGCCCCGAGCATGTTGTTCGACCAGCCGGCAAGCGTGTTACAGCCACCTGCGATGCACAGCGCACAAACGAGAAGGGGCCACCCGTTGTGTCGGTGACCTGCAATGGGTGCACGCATTCGATTCTCCTCCGGTTCGAGCGGTTTGCGGCAGGCTCTGCGGCCGAACGGACAATCTCCGTCGTTCCGCGGCCGCCGGCGGCTGTGGACGGGTGCGGTTCGGCTGTCCGGCCGTCGTGCCGGGGCGGGCAAAGCGAGTGTGGTCTTGTGGTTGGGAATCCGTTGCAACAGGGAGGGGCCGCGCAACCTCGGGACGAGGCGGCGCTGGAAGGTTCGTCGCGATCCGCGGAGGCCGCGTGGCGAGTCGGTTCAGATGGGAAACCGGCTTGCGGAAGGGAAGCACCCGCAGATGGCATCGCCGCGGGCGCTGACGATTGGTGACCGGTGCCCACTGGACGCCGGGAGCGCGGAAACTAGCGAACGGTGCGAGCCGGGGCAACCCGAGTTTTTGCGGGTGGCGGCGTCGCGGTACGCCGGTGCGACACTGCGGGGGCGTCGTCTCCGTCACGCCTGTTCGGCCGCATTGGCGGTCATTTGCCGAATCCCGTCGCGGAACGTACAAACGCCGCCGATCGGCGGCTTCTTCCCAGACGCGTCGCCGCGGGGAACGTTCAGCGGATTGGGAACTCGTTGCAGGATTCGGAACCCGATGATCCTCACCGGCGAAGAAATCAAGGCCCAGCTCGGCAAGAACATCATCATCGACCCGTTCGATGAGCGGTTGCTCAATCCGAACAGCTACAACCTGCGGCTACACAACGAGCTGCTGGTGTATGAAGAGATCGTGCTGGACATGAAGCGGCCGAACCGGTTTCGCCGCTATACGATTCCGCCGGAAGGATTCGTGCTCAGTCCCAACCAACTGTACCTGGGACGTACGCTGGAACGCACCGAGACGCACAACTTCGTTCCGATGCTGGAGGGCCGTTCGTCGGTCGGTCGCTTGGGACTGTTCGTCCATGTGACCGCGGGCTTCGGAGACGTCGGATTCTGCGGGTACTGGACGTTGGAGATGTTCGCCGTGCAGCCGGTCCGCATCTATCCGGGCGTGCCGATCTGCCAGATTTTCTATCACACGGTGAAGGGGAAGATCCGCGAGTACGACAGCGACAAGTACCAGCACAACGCGGACATTCAGCCGAGTCTGCTCTACAAGGACTTCCAGCACGAAAGGCAACCGCTGTTGCCGTTTCCGCATGGCGAGACGGAGGCGGAGCCGTCGGAGGCGGAGGAGACCGGCGCGGAGCCGTTGGGTCCGGAGCATTCACGCGACGAGTGGTGCTAGGAGTGACGGGACAATCGGGTCCGGGCAGCCGCCCGGGCCGCTCGCCTGGAGGACGCAGGGCGGCGTCGCCATAGCCGGGCCGCGCGTTTGGTGCCGGGCGGGAGCCGGCGGGCGGCGGGCAGGGTTCGCTGCCGGGCGTTCGGACGTGCTTGAAGGGATCGTGAGACGCCGATGGCGGAGACGTTCATCATCATTCCCGGACGGACGAGTCGTCAGGGGACGACGCTCAACGAAGGAAAGTACACGTCCGGGTACCGCGAAGAAACGGGAACGTTGCAGATGAACCCGCAGGACATGCAGCGGCTGGGGCTGCAAGACGGTGATCGCGTGCGGGTGTGGAACGACCACGGTTCGGTCGTCGTGCCCTGCAAGGCGGCACGCGGCGACGAACTGCCCGAGGGGATTCTGTTCATCAGCTACGGCGACGTCTCCAGCCGCCTGATGGGCGGTGACACGCATGGCAGCGGCATGCCCGACAGCAAGGGCTTCGACGTGTTTCTGGAGCCGGTCGGCCAAAGCACGGACGCGAAGGATGCCGTTGCCGGCCCGTGAGCCGGCCGCTCGGGAGGACGGCAGTCGCGGCCGTCCGTCGTTACAATGCGGTCCGAAGCGCGACCCGCTTCGATGAAGCAGACGGCTCCCTGGTTTGAAAGGGCATCGCGTCATGGCGACTCCTGCGGTTCCTTCCGGTGATTCTTCCGCGGGCACACCGACCGAAACGGCGGAACGGCCGGACGTGAAAGTCGTTTCCAACGCCACGTGCACGTTCTGCGGATGTGTCTGCGACGACATGGAGCTGACGGTCGAGGGCAATCGCATCGTCAAGGCCAGGAATGCCTGTGTGCTGGGGAAGGCGTGGTTTTTCAACCATCACATCGAGGACCGTCCCGAAGCGACGATCGAAGGCCGACCGGCGAGCTACGAAGAGGCGATCGAGCGGGCCGCCGAAATACTGTGCAACGCCGTGTATCCCGTGACGTACGGCCTGTCGGACACGACCTGCGAGGCGCAGCGGGTCGCGCTGGCGATCACCGACTGGATCGGCGGCACGGTGGATACGACCACGTCCGTCTGTCACGGGCCTTCGGGCATCGCCTTTCAGGAGGTCGGCGAGGTCACCTGTTCGCTGGGCGAAATCAAGAACCGGGCCGACTTCCTCGTTTTCTGGGGCGGCAACCCGGCGGAGAGCCACCCGCGGCACTTCACGCGCTACAGCCTGATGCCCAAAGGCGAATTCGTGCCCAACGGACGCAAGGACCGCACGGCCGTGTTGATCGACGTCCGCAAGACCAAAAGCGCCAAGGCCGTTGACATCTTTCTGCAGGTCAAGCCACGCAGCGATTTCGAATTGGCCTGGGCGATGCGGGCCCTGGTCCGCGGCATCGAACCGGATCCCTCCGTCGAGCGCAAAACGGGCGTGTCTCTGGAGGTGCTCCGCGACGTCGTGGAACGGATGAAACAGGCCCGCTTCGGTGTGATCCTGTTCGGCATGGGGCTGACGATGACGCGGGGCAAGCACCTGAACAGCGAAGCCGTGCTGGCGCTGGCCCGCGACCTGAACCGGCACACCCGGTGGACCGCCAAACCCATGCGGGGGCATGGCAACGTCACAGGAGCGGACAACGTCGTGTCCTGGACGACGGGGTATCCCTTCGGCGTGAATCTGGGACGCGGCTATCCGCGGTTCAACCCCGGCGAGTTCACCACCGCGGACCTGCTGGCGCGCGGCGAAGCCGACGCGGCGCTGATCATCGCCTCCGATCCGATGTCCAATTTCAGCCAGCCGGCCCGCGAGCACCTGAAGCGGATTCCGGTCATCGTGCTGGATCCGAAAGAAACGGAAACCAGCAGGATCGCCACCGTTGCCTTCACCACCGCGACCTATGGGATCAACACAGGCGGGACCGTGTACCGGATGGACGACGTCCCGATCCCGCTGCGGCCGGCGTTCGATTCCCCCTACCGGAGCGATTACGAAATCCTCAAGGCGATCGAGTGGCGTGTCCGCGAGAAACAACTGGCGGCATCGGCCGGTTGACCGCCCTTGCCGCCGTGGGCGGGCGGCTGCACGGCAGAGGCACGCCGGTGCACATCGATGACAGCCCGGAAAAGGAGACTCACCATGCGGCGCACCGACGCGAACCTCAATCGCTTCCTCTGGGCATTCGCCTTCGTGGCGGCCTCGGTGGCATCCACGCGGACATGGGCGGCCAAGGAAGCGTTTCTGTCGCCGGAGGAAGCCGGCCCGGACTTCCAGGTTCAGGGCGAGTATCTCGGCACGATCGGCAAGCAGCAGAAGC
>RFHO01000251.1 GCA_003696385.1 Planctomycetota bacterium
CCTCGGCAGGCTGCGCCGCTGCGGTCATTTGGACGGGATGGGCGAACCTCTCTGCCGTCTGTCGTTGGGTCATCGCGATGATCCTTCGAGATACGCGCGTTCTCCGCAGCCCTCCCAACGCCGGTCCCCAAGTGCAGTGCCGGTACGGACGCGTCGTCCTTGAAAAGATCGGGACGCCCAAAAGAAAACGGCTCCGCCTTTGGCGGAGCCGAAGGGGCTGAGTGTTTGAGGCGACCGTACAGGTTCGGTGTCAGACTTCGTCTTCGAACTCGTCGTCTTCCGCTTCCAGGTCACCGAAAAGATCGTGGCGGCTGAAGCCCGGAGGCATCTGCCGGTTCGGCTGTCCCTGCAGATCCTCCTCGCTGGGGCCATGGTCGACGCAGTCTTCTTCATGCCACAGCGGCAGACCCGATGCATAACGAGCCGCAAGCACAGCGACCTTCTCGGCCGAGCCGGGCAGGGCCGTGGTGGGCTTGGCGGGGTCGATCCCCGGGAACTCGAGGTCGATTTCTTCGAAGGGAAGTTCGCCCTCGACGTAGTCCGAGGCCTCGACCGGCAACTCCTCGAAAGCATCCAGGTCATCGAAATTGACCGCCGACGATGGCATAGCTTGGGTCTCCTTCACAAGACAACACCGAATCCAACACAAGAGCCGGAGAAACTGGTGACGTTGTAGCGATTGCTCCGGAAAAACTTCTCCTTATCTTCGGAACACCGGCCACGAAGATTGAAGAAACTTGATCCGGATTCGCGCGTTTTCGAGAACTGCTGATCGCCGTCCTGGCTCTCGGGACGCCCGAAGGCGCCGATCGTGTCGGTCATTCGCCGTCCTTGTGAACGACCCGGAAAACCGTGCGTAGGCACGCACCGGTCTGCCATGCATCGGATGTGGCAGGCCGCGTTTCAGGGGTGCCGCGTTCCGTGAGCTGCCGAAGGCGTGTCCCGCCGCGACCGCGAGGCCCGATCGCCATCGGTCGTGCGATGCACCTGTTTTTCCGCCGGCAGCAGCTCTTCCCGGACGATCGGCACCTCACGCGGTGCTTCGAAGCCCAGCCGAACGCAATTGCCTCGGATCTCGACGACTTCCAGGACGATGTTCTCGCCCAGAACGATTCGCTGTCCTTGCTTTCGCGAGACTACCAGCATGGTGTCCCCTCCTTGTCATGCCCTGGTCGTGACGCCGGTTCCCAGCACCGCGTACAAGACACGGCCAGTCCGCCTTTTCGCTCTTGCTGCGAGGAATTGATTCCCAGACTGTTGGGAAACGCACAGCCTCCGGACCTTGGGGTGTCGCCCGCCGGACACCACATTTCCCGTGTCAACCGCCTACGGAACCGCCACATTCGCCATCTGAGGCAGAAGCACACCGTACGGCTTTGGCGTCCACAAACCGCCGGAGCGGTCCACAACGCTACTGACATCACGGCGGTGAAGATGGCGAACGCCGCAAAAGACCCGAGTCGCGGCGGAGTTTGCCATGGGGTGGGAAACTACGTTGCACGGCAAAGAACACGCTTTTCACGGGCATTGCGCCCGGATACCCCCTGTGCCTTCGTTGCCATCCAACGTAATTGTGGCGGATTTTGCAATCCGTACACGGGCGTGTCAAGACGAATTTGTAAATCATGCAGATTCTTCGCAGTTTCTCGGCGGCTCGACAGACAGGACCGTCCGAGATTTACACGGTGGTCGAGCAGGAGTTGCCATGATGTTTCGGTCGTGGAGGCTGGCCCGCGTCAACACCGTCCGTACCTGCGCGCAATTTTTCAAGACCGGCGCACCGCCCCGTGCGGCTGGGGAAACAGGGCCGATTCTTCGGCCGGGGACGTCGCTCCGTGATGGTGCGCCGGCGGGCTGTGGATCGATCGGCAACACCAAGGGTTCGGGAGTGCTATATTTGCGGAGGGGGTGATGCATCGGGCCGCATTGGCGGAACGGCCGGAGGAACGCCGGCGTCGCGATACGGCTTCCTTGTTGTCGGACCACAGGGAGAACGGATCATGTTTCGAGATCTGTGGTTCGCGACCCAGCGGGTCGCAACGACGTATGTCGATTTGTTGAACCATTGGTGGTCCGATGTCGGCCCGGAAGAGTACGCCATGTTGTTGATCCTGGTGGCTGTGGTCGGCTGGTGGTTGATGAAAAACGTTCATTGATCGTGCGCTTCTTGTGGTCCAACCGGCGGACGGCTGCACGTTGGACGCGGAGGTGTCGGCCGGGTGTGCTCGCACGAATGCCTGTGGCTGGGGGTGCTGCGGAGGTTCTCATGGAGGCAGAAAGGAGCCGGCTCACGCCTGCTTTGCCCGTGACACCGGCATTGCTGCGGGGTTGGTCCGGATACGACGGATCGTTGGATCGCTGCGGCACGCGACGATGATTGCCGCGGTTTCTGTTTTGGGCAGGTCGGACGAAGCGTCCGACATGGTTGGAGCGCACCAGGAGGGCGGTCCGTGCGCGTGACGGTCGTGATCCATTCGCTGACGGGCGGTGGCGCGGAACGGATCGCTGCGGAACTGGCCGGGATCTGCGCCGAACGTGGCTGCTCGACCAGCCTGGTGTCGATGGACCGTCCGCGATCCGGAGAGTATGCGCTGGATGCCCGGGTCACGCGGCGGGATCTTGACGTGCTGGGGACGTCACGAGGCCCGTGGGATGCCGTGCGGTCGAATCGGCAGAGGATCCGCTCGCTGCGGCAGGCTCTGCAGACGCTGCATCCGGATGTCGTCGTGTCGCTTACGGAAAAGACGAACGTCCTGACACTGTTGGCGGCTGGTCCGCTGGGGATTCCGGTGGTCGTGAGCGAGCGTGTGGATCCGCGTCAGCATCGGGTGGGATCCGCGTGGTCGCTGTTGCGGCGATTGACGTACCGACGGGCAGCGGCGTTGGTGGTCCAGACGCGGTCGGTGGCGGAGTGGGCTCGGAGAATCGCTCCGCATGTACCGGTGACGGTGATTCCGAATGCCGTGCGGACGCCGCCCGCATGGGTGCAGACACGTCGGGGACGGGGGCAGCGGAATCAGCAGGTGGTGGGCATCGGCCGGCTTGAACCTCAGAAGGGCTTCGATCTGTTGCTGACCGCGTTCGCTCGGGTAATCCAAACATGCCCGCAGGCAACGTTGACACTGGTGGGTGAAGGATCCCAGCGTGCTTCGTTGGAAGCCGGGGTCCGGGAGCTGGGGTTGGCCGAGCGGGTTCGGTTTTCGGGCAGGCTCGCGGACGTCTGGGAGGTTCTGGCTGCGGCGGACGTGTTCGTTCTGTCGTCCCGGTACGAAGGCTTTCCCAACGCGCTGCTGGAGGCGATGGCGGCCGGTGTCGCCTGCGTGGCGTTCGATTGCCCCAGCGGTCCCGGCGAGATCATTCGGCACGGCTGCGACGGGTTGTTGGTGCCGACCGGCGACGTCGACGCGCTGGCCGCGGCGGTCACCAGGCTGCTTCGCGACGAGGCTCTTCGCCGGCGGCTGGGCGAGGCGGCCCGGGCCGTCGTGGACCGTTTCGATGAGCGCACGTACGCGGACCGCTGGATGGCCGTGCTGCAATCCGTGGTGCGCGGGTAAGCGAATCGGCCGCGCAGACGTCCGACGGTGCGCAGTGGCTGAGGCGCGGATCGGTTCGCTCCGGTACGGCCGGAGGCGTCGACGGCGCACGTGTGCCGCCGTGAGCCGGCTGAGACCGCACGCGGCGAGGAACTTGCGGCGCCGATCACCGATCAATGTCCCGCCGGTGTGCTGCCGTAGACCGGATGCTCAGGCGAACCGCCGGCTTCCAGGAAGCTGAGAATCTGCAGAATCTCTTCCTTGGTGAAGCGGTCCAGGAGTCCTTTGGGCATCAGCGACGTGTTGGTCCGGATCATTTCGTCGATGTCGGACTTCCGGATGACCTGCGGTTGTGGCTTTTCGGGGTTGGCCACCAATGTCAGCGTGTGGTCGTCCTGACTGGTGATGATGCCGCTTATCACCTGCCCCTTCTTCGTGATAATCGAATACACGGCGTATTTTTCGTCGATCCTTCGGGAAGGGTCGAGCATTTCGGTCAGCACGCTCAGACGGTTTCCCTTGTGCCGCTTGAACACCTCGGTCAGGTCCGGACCGACGGCGGCTCCCTGGCCGGCGATTTTGTGGCATTTGATACAGGTAGCTTCATTGAACAGTCGCAGACCGGTTGCGTGATCGCGCTGCCAGTGTCCCTGAGCGATGACGTCCCGGAAGTCGTCCAGTGTCCAGTGCTTGACCAGCTTGCGCGACAGGCCGAGCGGATCGGCGGGCGGCACGGGGTTGGCCTGCCAGGCCGCCAGGTCTTCGGTGACGACCATCACGCCATACATCCGGAACCAGTGGTTCGGGAACGTACAGACGTAGGGGTATTCGCCGGGCTTCTTCGGGGCGGTGAAGGTCAGCCGCGCGACGCCGCCGGGCGGTAGCATCGGCGTGGCCCACAGGACTTTCTTGCTGCGCGGCACGTAGGGCGGTTTGCCTTCCTCGGGTTTCATCGTGGAAGCCATCATGCCGATCTCACGCATGGCCCCCGGCCGGGTGATCACCAGGTTGTGCGGCATGATGTCGTTGTTCCGCAGAATGATCTGCACGGGCTTGCCGGCCTGGACCGCAAAGTACGGCGTGTCGTAACGCATTTCTTCGTAAACCGTGTTGATGCGGATGACACGGACAGCGATATCACCGAGCTGTTCGCGGTATTTCCGGGCGGCTTCGACCGGCAGGAGGGCCACCAGACGATCGGCCAACAACATCACGTCCAGGAATTCGTCCGTGGTTCGCTTCTTGAGCGGAACCGAGCGGCCGTAGGCGATCAGTCGCTGAAGAATGCGCTCGGCGTCTTCTTTCGGCCAGGCATCGGTGGGAATCCGCAACAGAGCGCGAGCGGCGGTCACGCGCAGCGCCGGATCGTCCAGGTGCGCGGCGATGGCGCGGAAGTTCTCGGTTTCCCGAGCGGGGATCTCGGCCAGAGCGCGGATGGCCGCCTTGCGCACCGGTCGCGCAACACGGCCCCGCGTAACCAGTTCGTGGACAGGCTGACGCAGTCCCGTGCGGACGTCGGCCCGGCGGATCAGCGCCACGGCTTCCAGCAGGTCGACGGTGCGAGTCTGGTCCCCCGAGACGCGACGCCAAGTGGCCTCGGGCCCGGCGGCGGTTGCCAGTGCGGCCAACGCCAGCTGCCGCACGAACGGCACGTCCGCGTCCAGCCGTCGCTCAAACAGGGACAGATGCGCCGCCAGTTCTTCAGTCGGGCGGTCGAGAACCAATTCGGCCAGATCGCGCAGTGTGGCCTGGCGGGTCGCCGCCGCAGCCCTGTCCTTCGGCACCGGACCGGAGGCAACGGTGGCCACCGCGTCCAGCAGGACTTCCAGAACGTCTCGCTTCTGCAGGGCGGCGAGGGCCTGAGCGGCTTCCAGTCGTTGCTGACGAGTCGTGCCGGGGCGGGTGAGGATCGCCCGGTGCACGGGGATGAATTTCGGGTCCTTGGCGTCGCGCGGGATGCGCAAAAGCTCGTCGTTGCTCAGGCGTTTCAGCTGAAATTCGACGATCGCCGGGCTCTTGTCGAGGAAGACCAGAGGCGGCGGCCCGCCCACTCCGGAGGCATGGCCGGCATGGACATGTTGGGGGCTGGCGGTCGAACCGCCGCGCTTCATTCGCAGGACCTTCTCGACGGTGCGAATGGTTTCGTTCAGGGTGTAGTCCAGGTAGTAGTCCATCGGACGATTGAGCACTTCGAGGGCGATTTCGATACCCTCGGGGATGTCGAGAAAGCTGCACGCCCTCACGGCTTCGAGGCGCACACGGGGGTGCTCGTCGCGCACGGCGTCCTCCAACAGTTCCAGAGCGTCGGGGACGCGATCCAGCCAGTAGGACAGGACACGAGTGGCCGCGGCCCGCGCTCGTGGTTCGGGAGAATTGAGCACACGTTTCAGCAGCGCCTCGTTGACGACGTTGTGGGCTTGATGCAGCCACAGGGCTTCCAGCAGATGGTGTTCGTAATTCGGATCCTTGGGATCCAGTTCGTCGATCCACGCTTCCAGCGTGGTGATCACTTCGGCGGTGTCGCGGTCGAACAGCTCACGGCGGGCGCGGTACCGCGTGCGGTCTTCGGGTTCTTTGAGGAGATCGAGCAGTTCGCGGACGGTCGCCCCGGCGATCTTCGGCGGCGTCAGCAGGGGGCGGCCGGTGTACACGACGCGCCAGATACGTCCGTGGGTATGGTCGCGATTGGGGTCGCGGAGGTTGTGCTGCAGGTGGCCGATCAGGGCGTTGTGCCAGTCGCAGATGTACAACGCGCCGTCGGGACCGAACTGCAGGTCGACGGGGCGGAAGTTGCCGTCGTCGCAGGTGACCAGCGGCTCGATCTCCACCCCCACGAAGCCGGATCCCCGCTCACTGACGCGATGCTGTAGCACACCACGGAAGCCGATCACGTTGTTGACCAGGAAATTGCCCTGCGCCTCCGGCGGGAAATTCCGGGAAGAGACGAATTCGCAGCCGGACGACGGCCGCACACGTTTGAGAATGAACGTCGGGTATTGCGGTTCGTTCCGCGCGAGTCGGCCGCCGGGGTGCTTGTCCGGGTAGATCACCCGGCCGCTGATCGGCGTGGCGAAATAGTTGTTTCCCGGCGAAGCGTCGGAAACGAAGCTCTGACCCCATCGATCGAACACATGTCCCCATGGATTGGCGAATTTGAACGAAATGAAAACGTCGAACTTCTCGGTCCGCGGCTCGTACCGCCACACGCCGGCGTCCGAGAGGCGTCGCACACCGTAGGCGGATTCCACCTGTGATTGTTTGAATGTGCCTTCGCAGAAGTACAGTCCGCCGCCGGGGCCCCACTCAAAGGCCGAGATCCCGTGGTGCGTGTCGAGCGAGTCGAAGCCGATCAACTGTCGCACGCGGACGTCGGCCTGGTCGTCTCCATCGGTGTCCTTCAGGAACAGGATGTCCGGCTGCTGGGCCACGAACACGCCGCCTTTGCCGAATTCGAAGCCCGTGGGCACGTGCAGTCCGCCGGCGAACGTCTTGCACTGGTCGGCATGTCCATCACCGTCGAGATCTTCCAGGATCAGCAGTTTGTCATCCAGCTTGGTTTTCGGCTGCCATTGCGGGTACGACGGCATCACCGACACCCACAGACGCCCCTTGTTGTCGAAGTTGATCGCGACGGGGTTGGCCAGTTCGGGGAAGTCTTCTTCGGACGCCACCAGCTGAATTTCATAGCCGTCGGGCAGGTGGAACAGTTTTTGTTGTTCGCGGGCGGGCAGGTAGTTCAGCGAGCCGAGTTTGCCGGCGCGTCGATTGGGGTCGTTCGGGTCGTCCACGTTGGACTTGGGAACGATGAACGGCAACGTGTTGCTGTCGTCGACCTTCGGCGGAACGGGCTGTCCCTGGGCGATTTTCCAGATCCGGCGGTCGCGGTTGGCACACATCTGGTCGAGGATCTGACGCTCGCGCTCCATCACGTCGCGGTTGCGATAGGTGCCATCGAAGCCGGCGTTGGCACGACCACCGTAGATGTAGTAACCATTGACCGCGCGGTAGCGGTGCCACCAGTGGAAGTTCTTGTCGGCGATCGCCGCCCGCAGTTTCGCGTCGAATCGCGCCGCGTCGACCAGCCTGCGAACCGCACGGAAGTCGCGTGGTTGTTCCTGTTCGCTGCCGAACAGCCCGACGTCCAGGATCGGGGCCAGATTCCGGTACCCGAAATCGGACAGGTGATAGCTGTTGATGGTGAATCGTTCGTCGGAGTTCTCGAACAGCAACCGGGTGGGCGTGAACAGGTCGACGAACCCGACGCCGGTCTTCGCCGCGACGTCCCTCAGGACGTCGGTGTATCGCGCGAGCCACTTGTTGTGTTCGCGACCGTCGTCGATGTTCGGGTCATGCAGATTTTCGCGGGCGATCGGCGAGATCAGCACGATCCGCGGGGGGCCTTTGCCGCTGTAATCCTTCTGCAGTGTTTCGCGGACCAGCCGCAACATGTCGGCGCGGAACTTCTCCAACCCGCGCGCGCCGGAGAACGCTTCGTTCCCGCCGAAGAAGTACAGAATCACGGTGGCCTGGCTGTGTCGCAGATGTTCGTCGGGTTCGCCGAAGTTCAGCGACCGCAGGCGGAAGTATGGTTCGTCCCCCGGAAAGCACAGGTTGCGAACGACCAGCCGATGCTTCGGGAATCGCTGATACAGCAGCGTTTCCCACCAGTTGTGGTGCTGCATCCGTTCGCCCAGGCCGTTGCCGACCAGGCAGATGTGATCGTCCGGCCGCAGCTGGAGTGCGGCGGCCGGCAGAACCGACGGACGGCCGGCGGTTCCCAGCCAGACGGCGCATGCGGCGAGAAGGGCGGCCGCACGGCGGCCCGACCGGCGTCCGATGCCCGGCCGGCGACTTCGCTGCTGCGGGAGAGCCGTTTGCTGCTGCGGTCGTCGATCGGCGAATCGTGTGGTCATGGTCGGTCATCCTCGGTGGGGATCGTGGGCTGTGCCGAGCGCGATTGCACGTTTCCGTCGACGTGCAAGACCGGCCGTCCCGCTCGATGGCTCCGTGTATGGTCCATGCGCTTTGGGAGCACCGCGGAACGCGCGGCTTGATCGCGTGTGTGCCTTGCCGCTTCGGCACGCTCGGCCGACGAAGAAGCATCGCGGGGGTGCGGGAGACGGCCGGGTGTGCCGAAGCACCCTCTGCGAAAGGCGGCGCCTCCGCTGGCGAAAGCTTGCTCAGCCACATCGCGGACCGTCGGCGCGAAGCCGGTCCGATCGTTCCGTGCGCGAGCA
>RFHO01000252.1 GCA_003696385.1 Planctomycetota bacterium
CTTGCGGGGAGTGGGGGCGTCTTCGGCGAGCCTGGATGAGGAGGAACTGTTGCTGCGGGCCCAGGAGATGCATCGCAGGCGATTGCAGCGCCTGGCCGGTGAGGACTGATTTTTTCGGCTCGAGCGGCGATCGGGGAGTCGACGCGGGAAGAGGTGGTGCGTATGGATTATGACGCTGGTTGCGCCTCATTGGAGATGGCCGGCTCCGTGCGCATCGCCCGTCGGGATCGCTGTGAACCGTCCTGTGCCGGTTACGCCGATTCCGCGAGCGGCACGCCCCGGTCGTTTTGCAACGGAGTCGACCAACCGAGTGCAAGCATCGGCACGCACACTGCCGATAGTGCATCGGAGATAAGACCAAGCACACGGTCGGTTTGGAACACCTTCCGGGGGTTCGCGACGGACCGATCGTTTTTATGACCGGTTGAGGTGTTCCCGGGGGCCGGTCGACCGGGTCGCGGTGGTGGTGGTCGAAAGCGACCGACCCCGGGTCGCTGGCGTCGGTGGGACCGCCCCTTTGCGGGGTTTGAGCCGACGGCTGAAGATCTCTTGACGACCAGACGAAAGAGGCGCGATCGTGCACAGGCTGGATCCGAAGCTTCGGGAACTGATCGAACACGGCAAGCGGCAAGGTTTTCTCACATTCGAGCAGGTCAACGCCTATCTGCCCGACGAGGCGGTCAACCCAGAAAAGCTGGACTTTCTCCTGGAGTGTCTGGAGGAAGAAGGGCTGGAAATCTTCAACGAAGACCGCGTTCCCGACCGTGTCCGCCGCAAGCTTCGCACATCTTCACCGATGACGGCCGACGAATCACCGTCTCCGGCGGCGCCCGCTTCGAATGCCCGGCGAAGCAACGGCCGCGGAAAGCCCAAGCCCATCGACATCGACAGCCTCGGGTTGGAAGATCAGCCCGAAGTGCGGCGGACGGAAGACCCGATCCGCATGTATCTGACACAGATGGGTGAGATTCCGCTGCTGACGCGCGAAGAGGAGATCCTGCTGGCCAAGAAGATCGAGATCACTCGCCGGCAATACCGGCGTCAAATGCTCGACACCGAATACGTTCTTCGCCAGGCGATCCAGATTCTGGAAAAGGTCAACGGCGGCGAACTTCCCTTCGATCGCACCATCAAGGTGTCGATGACCGAAGGGTTGGAGAAATCGCAGATTCAGGGGCGGTTGCCGAAGAACCTTCAGACGATCCACGCGATGCGTCCGGCGTATCTGGAGGCGGCCCGGCGGGCGATCGATCCCGGCTTGACGCGGCGCCAACAACGGGAGGCCCGCAAACAGGCGGATCGATTGCGCCGCAAGATCATCAATCTGGTCGAAGAACTCAGCGTACGGACCAACCGTCTGCAGCCTGTGGCGCGGGAGCTGAAGGCCATCAGCGAGCGGATGACGCAGTTGGAGCAGCGCCTGCGGTCGTTGGGGCGGGGTGCGGGCGCCCGGGAACAGCGGGCGGAGCTGCAGCGTGAGCTGGACGAGTTGAAGGAACTGACGCTCGAGACGCCACAGTCGCTGCGGGAGAAAATGGAGCTGCTGGACGAGAAGTTCCACGACTACGAGCGTGCGATGCAGGAACTCTCGGCCGGGAACCTGCGGCTGGTGGTTTCGATCGCCAAGAAGTACCGCAATCGGGGGCTGAGCTTCCTGGACCTGATCCAGGAAGGCAACACCGGACTGATGCGGGCTGTCGAAAAGTACGAGTATCGCCGGGGCTACAAGTTTTCGACGTATGCGACCTGGTGGATTCGGCAGGCGATCACGCGGGCCATCGCCGACCAGGCACGGACGATCCGCATCCCCGTCCACATGATTGAAACGCTCACCCGCATGCGGCGGGTCTCCCGGCGGCTCGAACAGGAGCTGGGACGCGAGCCGACTCTCGAAGAGCTGGCGGAGGCCGCTAACGTCAGCTACGAAGAAGCACGTCGTGTGATGAGCTTTGCACGCCATCCGGTCAGTCTGGATCGCCCCGTCGGCGATGACGACGACACCTACTTCGGTGATTTTCTCGAGGACGGCAACAGCGAAAATCCGGTTTCCACGGCGACTCAGGAAATGCTGCGGCAGCGGATCGACGACGTCCTCAAAACGCTGACCTACCGGGAAAGGGAAATCATCAAGCTGCGGTACGGCCTTGGTGACGGCTACACCTACACGCTGGAAGAGGTCGGCCGCATCTTCCGCGTTACGCGGGAACGAGTTCGCCAGATCGAGGCCAAAGCCGTGCGCAAGCTCCAGCACCCCGCGCGCCGTTGCCAGTTGCTGGGCTTTCTCGAGAACGTCGACGCCCAGAAGTTCTCTGAAGCGCAGAGCGAATGAAGCGATACCGCCGGCTGGCGTCGGAATTCCGGTCGGAGTGCGTCTGTACGGGCGGTGTTCTTTCTGCGGGGACTGTCTTCGGAGGGCATCGGTTGCGCGCAACTCCTTGCAGGCGGGCCGAGCTGTCATGCGCGTGCGTCGACTGGACGGCTGGTCCGAGCGATGAACCGCCTAGCACGGAAAAGTCTGTCCGCCGCCGTCGACGCGAATCACCTGTCCGCTGATGAATTGCGCGTCCGGCGTGCACAGGAAGCCGACGACTGCCGCCACTTCGATCGGTCGACCATAGCGGACAAGCGTGTCTTGCGCATTCAGCAGGTTCTGGTCCACGTCGTGGATTCGCAGGAACCGCTCCGTGACCGTTCCACCGGGGGCGACACAGTTGACCGGGACGTTGTAGGGACGCAGTTGGACGGCCAGGCAACGGGTGTATTCGTGGACGGCCGCCTTGGCGACGGAATACATCGCCCCACTTTCTCTGCCGAAACACCCGGCGATGCTGCCGATCGTGACGATGCGACCGCTGCGGCGGCTCATCATTTCGGGGGCCACTTCCCGGCAGCAGAGCACGGTGGTCAGCAGGTTGCGGTCCAGCACGCTCTGCATGTCATCCAGTGAGATGTTCAGGCAGTCGTCGTGTTCCGGCCGGCCGCCGCGCCCCACGCCCGTTCCGCCCGCGCCGATGTCGCCGCCAGCGCAGCAGATGAGCAAATCGATCCGTCCCCAGCGTTGGTGGATCTCCGAGACGATCCGCTTCACGTCGCCCGGTTTGGTGAGATCGCCCCAGGTGGCCAGCGTCTCGCTTCCGGTGGCCTGCGTGATGTCGGCGGCGGTCTGCTGGAGGCTGACGCCCTCGCCGAAGGTCTGCGGACTGTCCGGTCGCGTGCCATGCACGGCGGTCGCCGCGCCCAGACCGGCCAGGTGTTCGGCGATCACGCGACCGATGCCGCGTGATGAGCCGGTGACCCAGGCGACCTTCCCGGCCAGCGGTCGGTAGGAATCCGTCATTGCGCCGTTCCTTTCGCGAACAGGCAGCCCGTCCGGTCCGCTCACCGCTTCGGAGCGGTTTTTGCGGGACGCTTGGCCGGGGCTTTGCCGGGATTCTTCCGCGGACGCACCTTCCACAGCGGGTTTGGAACGTGGGCTTCGTCCATCAGCCGGGTCATCTCCGCGACGACCTTGGGATGCTCTGCGGCCAGATCGTGTTGCTCGCCGATGTCCGTGGAGAGGTCGTAGAGTTGCACGCGGCCGTGAAACATCGGTTCGCGGATGGCTTTCCAGTTGCCGCGGCGGACGGCCTGTCGTGATGGCCCTTCGTAGAACTCCCAGTACAGGTACTCGTGCTGCTTCTGCCGGCCGGTGCGCAGGAGCGTGGGGACGAAGCTGACGCCATCGTTGGGCGGGACGTTCTCGGCTCGCGCCAGTTCGGCGGCCGTCGGGAGGAAGTCGGCGAAGTATCCGACGAAGTCCGTGGTCGTTCCGGCGGGAATCTTGCCGGGCCACCGGGCGAGCAGGGGAACGCGGATGCCGCCTTCGTACAGGTCCCGTTTGATGCCCCGCAGCGGACCGTTGGAGTCGAAGAAGTCCGGGTTGTGCCCGCCTTCGCGATGAGGGCCGTTGTCCGAGGTGAAGAACACGACCGTCGTTTCCGTCAGGCCGTACGCATCGAGTCTTTCCAGCAGGCGCCCGACGTCGCGATCCAGCCGCTGGATCATGGCCGCAAAGCCTTTCTCCGGTTCCGGCCAGTCCTTCTCGGCGAATTCGCCGAGGTCGGGGACTTCCATGCCCTTGTTGCGGGCTTCGTTGTTGGCGTGCGGCAGCGTGACGGCCAGGTACATGAAGAAAGGGGTGGAGTCTGCGTGGATCCGTTCCAGCCAGTCCAGCGCGGCCTGCATGATCAGGTCGTGGCTGTACTGTTTGCGGACGGTGGCCACGCCCTGACCGTACCGGCCTTCATTCGGAACGACGTTCGGCAGCTTGACCCGCCGCTCGTTGTGAATGAGGAACGTTGGGAAATAGTTGTGTGCATGGTGCTGGTCGAGGTAACCGAAGAATTCGTCGAATCCCTGGCGTGTCGGGATGCCGGTCGATCCTTCGTGTCCGAGTCCCCATTTGCCGAACAGTGCGGTACTGTAGCCGGCGGCCTTCAGTACTTCGGCGACCGTGACGTCCTGGGGGCGGAGGTTGATCTTGCCATTCCCACGGATGTAGCAGTGGCCGGTGTGCAGGCCGGTCATCAGCACGCAACGCGACGGAGCGCAGACCGTCGAACCGGCGTAGAACTGTGTGAATTTCATGCCTTCCCGGGCCAGCCGGTCGATGTTGGGCGTTTTCAGAATCTTCTGCCCATAGCAGCTCAGGTCGCCATAGCCCAGGTCGTCGGCCATGATCCAGATGATGTTCGGGCGGTCGTCCAGAGCGCGGGCGTCGGAAGCACCACCCACGAGCGCGGCGCAGGCGAAGCCGGCTGCGACCATCGCCAGCAGCACGGACCGGGCGAACGGCACAGGCGTTTGCAGCGTCCGTCGCAAACAGAGGCGGTCGCCGGAACCGTCCGCATCCTGGTGTGAATGGGGGCGGGGATGACGCAGATGTCGTTGAGCGTGCATATCGGTCTCTCCCTGTGAAGCATCGGGGGCCATTGCGAGGCGGAAGTTTCTGCCAAGCGTCCGTGGCCGGTCCGCCGGGTATGCGGATGGCGAAACACCCTGGCGAAGGAGTCCGCAGTGGTCGGCCATTCTGTGAGCGGCGTGCAGCAGCGTCAATCAAACGGCACGTGGCCGCAAGAGCGCTCCGACGGCGACCGTGAGCGGGTCCGTGCGGGTGGCGATCGCTCGACAACGCGACGCAATTCGGCCATGTTGGCGCCGTTGGCCAATCGATTCGGACAAAGGTTGCCGCGACGACGCGGCCGGGAAC
>RFHO01000025.1 GCA_003696385.1 Planctomycetota bacterium
CACGCCGCGAGAACGTCGTGAGGTGTACCCGCGGTAACGACGCATGCGGCCGGCGGTTTCCGCAGCGGGGATGGGATCGATTCCGACGGCCGAGCGACTGCGCGCCGTCAACGGGCTGCGGGCATCGGTTGCCGACCGGCGGTCCGAGGAGACAGGACGGCGGCTGTCCGGGGGCGATGTCAGCGGGCGACGGCGATGTCGTTGACGACCTCTCGGACGCCGGGCTCCATGCGCACCAGCAACTCCGCAAGTCGCTTCTGGTGTTCGTCCGGCGCTTTACCGGTTAGCCGAATGCGACCGTCGTACTGAATTTCGAACCGTACGGAAGCCAGCACGGGGCGTCGCCGGCCGATCAGACTCAAACGCCGCTGCAGGTCGGTAGAAACAGTCCGGACGGGCAGCTTCGGGGCGTCGAAGGCCAGCCGCTGTTGCACGCGAATGCGGCTTCGCGGATCGGACGAACTCGCTGTGTTGTTGCCGGGCTGGAAGGAGTTCCGAAACGCGTTGTTGAATGCACCGAACTGAAAAGCCCCGAAGTTCGTTGCGCCGCTGGCTCGCTGTGTTCCCGCCTCCTGCCGGCCGACGAAGCGGCCCAGATTGTCGCTGCGGCCCACGAAACCGCCGCTGAAAGTGGTGTCGACGGATGCACTGGTCCCGGCCTGTGTGTTGAGTGCAGCGGTTGCACCGCGCGTACCGGTGCTGCCGACTGTCCGGCCTGCCGAGCCCAGTGCACCGGCGGCCGCACCCAATCCGGCCGCGGCCGCAGTGCCCGAAGAACGCCCCTGTGTGCTGCCGAACAGCGAGCTCGTTTGCGCGGATGCGGTCGCGCAATGCCACGCCAGATATGCCGCAAGCCCAACAACGGCGGCGAATCGCACCCTGGACGAAGCCCCTCCGACGCGCCGGACGTCGGCTCCCGCCTCTTTTCGGGTGCGTCGCATGCGGTGCGCTCCGGCGGTCTGGTTCCAGCGCATCACCTCACCCTTTTCTTCCGAATGCGTGACCTGCCGTCCGCGTGTGTGCATCGCATCGCCCGATCCGGTCGATCAGTTCCGAGATGCATCGTCTTTGGGCCGCACGGTCACGTAGATGGGCTGGCTGGAGTAAGTCCACTTCATCACGAAGTTCAACGCAATGTTGCCCATGACCGAGACCAGCTGCCGTTGGGTCGGCGGTGCATCTGGGGCGGCCGTGAGCACGATCCAGCCCTTGGAGTTCGTTCCGGTGATCAATGTTTTGCTGTTCTTGGCATCGATCGTCACACCCGCCGGCAGCGGATCAGCGTAAACCGTGCTCAGGTGGCGAAAGAGCATGTCCAACGTGACGTTCTTGTTGAATCCTTCGGCACGCTGAAAAGTCACGTCGATCCGTTTGGATTCCCCGGGCCGGAGCACGACTTCAGTCGGCTCGGCCCGAAAATTCCGCAGATCTCCTGGTTCGCACACGGCGACCACGTGATCGTTGACGGGCCAGTGGCCGCGGCCGCCGCCGGGGTTGTACAACTCTTGCCAGGCGACGGCTTCAGCCACGATCTCGTCGTTCTCCGTGGCGTCGGAATGGGTGCTGCCGTCGTCGTCTGCTTTTTCTTCGCTCGTAACGGCCGTGCCCCAGATCCGTACCCGGCGCACATCCAGCTCGGCCTGTGGATCGGCGTGCAGGATGATGCAACCGTCCTGCCGTCCTTCCGGGATTCTGCCGGCAACCGCGGTGACTCCGGCCGGCAATCCATCGATGTGTAGTTGCACCGCTCCAGAAAAACCGTTGCGGCGATCCGCTCGGGCGAACACCACGCCGTATTCCCCGCGGCAGACTTGCGTCTTGTCGGTGTCGAGGAACAGCCAGAAGTACGGTCGGGCACGCTCGATCTTCAGAGCGTAGACGAATTCCGAACCGCCGCGGAGGTGCAGGTCGCGGATTTCGACGAAAAACGGGCCGTCGGCGGGAGCCGTCCAGTCTTCGATCAGCGAATCGGCGAAGATCCGCGTTCCGAATCGTATATCGTCGGCAGCCGTGGCGCTGCCCGCGGAGCGCGGCAGCCGTTGCGGACGACCCTTGGCATCGAGAATACGCACGTAGGAGTCGAGCGCGGAGCCGTGGCGTCGGGCGATCACTTCGATCGTCAGGCGGTCGCCCTTCTTGACGTCAAGTCGGTAGTAGTCGAGATCCCCTTCCCTTTCGAGCCGTCCGGCGACGACCCGCGGTATGGCGTGAAGCGGTTGTGCCTGCTCCACGGTATCGTTGGTCGAGTCCGATTCCACGGTGACGGGCAGGTCCGTCACGATGACGGGCACGGGGTTTGTGACCGTTTCCCCCAGCGACAGGGGCAGCCAGCGATTCCCCGGCGTGAGGTCCGCTGGAACGTCCACCGCGAGCCGGCGTTGCGGCAGGAAGAACCCCGCCAGCTCGAATTCCACGCGCGCTCCGGGATTGACCACGGAGGGGAAGGTGTTGGTGACGAACGGCCGGTCGCTGACCTCGATGCAGTATTCCCAATAGGAATTGCCCTGGTAACGGACGTCGCGGATTTCGAGGAGATACTCGCCCGACTTCTTGAACTGGTAAGCGAGCAGCGGGTCGCCGGCGAAGTAGTTGTCGACGGCGGCCAGCGTGGTGCCTTGCGGAGAGCGAAGGGTGATGATTGGGTCCGCGTGTTTTTGCAGATCGTGGATTTTGTTCTGCAAGCGATTGCAGAGTACGTGGAAAACCAGACGTTGTCCCGCCGTCGCGTGAAAGCGGAAGAAATCGACGTCTTCGTTGCGTTCTATGGCGCCGCACCAGGTTCCGGGGACGGTGGCCGACGTGGCGCTGTCCGCCGTGTCGTTGTTGGCCGTTTCGAGAACGAGCGGATCACGGACGACGACCAGTTGACCGACGGTGCTGACGCCGCGGGGCGTGGCCAGCCGGAACTCGCGTGGTCCGGGCATCGCGTCCGGTGCCACGGTGAAGCGGACCTTCAGCGTGGTCGTCGGTTTCGGTTTTTCACCCGGTTTGGTCTTGGGAAGAACGGCTTCGCCACGAACGCCCGCGCCTTCGACCAGTACGCGGTACGTGCCGGACAGGTCGTACCTCGCCTTGACCGTGCACTCAGTCGTCTGGCCACGCGGCACGGCGATCGGACGGACGCTCATCAGCATCGGATACGCCGTCTGTGCGAAAACCGCGGCCGTGCACGTAAGGGCAGACATTCCGACGGCCAACACCGCCACGCCGCGCCGATGCCGCGTCGTCCGTGATCGGTCACCGGTCGCGCGGTCGGAGCGACGCCACACGGTCGCGAGAACGGCAGCGCTGAATCGGCCGGGCTGGGCTGTGGTCATCGGACAACTCCGTCTGACTGGGTCTCGTCGGGGCTACCGGGCAGCGGTGCACTGCGACAGCGTAATCTCATGACTTCATGATCCGCCGCCTACTCGCTGCGAGCACCGGCCGCGCGTGCGGGCGACGCTGGCTGCGCATGCGAGGTCGGCCGAGGTCCGGACGACGGCGGCTTCGCGCGATCAGTGGATGAACAGGAACTCCTTGGAGTTCAGCAGTGTCCACATCAGGTCTTCGTAAAACTCGCGTGGCGAAGCGGCTTGCTGCAGAAACTCGCGGCTGGCCTGGAGTTCCTCGGCCGTCGGGTATCGACACAGGGCCGCCAGATAGAGCTGCTGGACGATTTTTTCGTGAGGTGTCTTCGCGGCCAGCAGCTTCGCGATCCGTCCGTTTTTGTGCGCGATTTTGGTCATGATGGTGTCGCCATTGAGGACGTGCAGCGTCTGCGCGAGGTTGGCGTCACCGGATCGTTCACACTCGCAGACGCTTGCGCGTTTCGGTTTGCCAAACGTTTTGAGGAAGTAGTTGGAGTATTCCGCACCGCCGTCGGGCAATTCGATGGCGCGTGTGCCCAGAGGTAGATTGGTGAATTTGGTTTGCACGCCGGTGACGGCGTCGATGGCGTCCAACAGCGGCTCGGCAGGGATCCGCTTGACGCGATAGTGGCTGTAGAAGCGCGTGTCGGAAGCGTTGGTCGGTGTGGGAATCGACGAAAGCTGGTACAGCCGCGAATTCATGATGACCCGCAGCAGTTGCTTGATGCGAAAGTCGTGTTGCACGAAATACTCGGCCAGTGCATCCAGCAGACGCCCGTTGGTGGGAGGATTGGTCGAACGCATGTCGTCGACCGGTTCGACCAGCCCGCGGCCCAGGAGGTAGGCGACGTACCGGTTGACCACCGAACGGGCGAAGTAGGGATTCTCCGGGGAGGTCAGCCAATCCGCCAGCGGAATCCGCAGGTCGAGCGGATGGGAGACAGGCTGGCCTTCCAACGGGACGGCCTTCACGGTCGGCGTGGGGATCACCCGCACCACCTGCTCGCGGCCGAACAACCCGAAATCCTGGCTGGTCTTCGTTCCGACTCCGGCAAAGAAGCGTGCGAACCCCTGGTAATCCTGCTGGCTGTACTTTTCAAACGGGTGATGGTGGCACTTGGCGCACTCCAGGCGAATGCCCAGAAACAGCTGCGCCGTGGCCTCCGTCAACTTCGAAGAGTTGGAGTGGATGCGGAAGTAGTTCGCCGGGCCGTTCATGTAGATGCTGCCCTTGCCGGTGATCAGCTCACGGACCACTTCGTCGAAGGGCCTGTCCTCGCGGAAAGCGGCACGGATCCAGTTGTAGAACGCCCACATGGCCTGTTCGACGCTGCGGCCGTTGCTCGTGTTGCCGATCAGGTCGGACCACTTCAGCGCCCAGTATGCCGAATAGGCGTCGTTGTAGACGTCCAAATCGGGATTCCCGGTGAGGCCGAGGATCTGGTCGATGAGCTTCCTGCGCTTGTTCGGATCCTTGTCGGCCAGAAACCGTTCCGTGACCTCCGGCGGCGGCAACGTGCCGAGCGCATCGAGGAACGCGCGACGGATGAAGGTGCTGTCATCGCACAGTGGCGACGGATCGATCCCCAACTCTTCGAATTTTTCCGCAGCCAATTCATCAATGAAGTTGTTTGGCCGCCAGTCGACCAGTTTGAAGTTCTCCCGGTAGGGAACGACGAACATGGCCACCGCGGCCTGCCCTTCGAACCGCGCCATCACCGGAGCTTGACCGCGACTGAGCGTGGTGACCAGTCCGTCCGCGGTCACGGCTAGCAGACCTTCGTCCATGGAATCGAACCGGGCCCAGTGGGTGACGTCCCGGACACTGCCGTCCGCATAGACGGCTTCGACACGCAGCTGCTGTTTCTCGCCGACGCGGGCGACCCGTTCGGAAGGCGTGATGCGCAACGCGGTGACCACCGGCGGCTGACGTTCCGGCCCGGGCGCTCCGTTGGCGATCCATTGCCGGAGAATCTGATAATCCACGCTGTTACGCTGCAATCGCCGGCCGCCGCCGTGCGGCACCTGCATGGTGGGTTTCAGCAACAACAGGCTGGCATCGGGATCGACGAAGTTGACGCGACGCCCCTGTCGGTCACGCGTGATGTACTGGTGGTCGCTGCGTGGGTCGAAACCGAAAACGGTCAGCTTCAGCCCGCCTTTGCCGTATTGGGAGGCATGACAAGCTCCCATGTTGCATCCGGCTTTGGAGAGCACCGGCCGGATGTGAGCGATGAATCGGATGTCCGGTTTGTCCTGCACGTCGCGAACGACGACCGGCACGTCCACGGATCGACCGGCCGCCTGTACGCGGATCCGTGTTTCGCCGTTGGCCAGGGCCAGCACGCGGCCGCGACCATCCACCGAAACGATCGGTTCACCGATCACCCGATACTGTGCTTCGCTGGTGAGATCTCGTGTCCGTTCATCGGACCACCCTTCGGCGCTTGCGGCCAGCAGCAACTGACTGCGCGCAAAGTTGCCGTGCAATTCCAGGCGTGGAGGCACGACCGAGATCGCGGTTGCTCCGGAGGCGTTCGCTCCGCCCGGAGCGCCGGCAGCCGATCCAGTGTCGGCGATTGCCACGTGGACCCACAACGCTACCGCTAGCAATGGAGCCAACTCGCAAAAGCGGGTGCAGAACAGGTACGACGCGGCTCGAATGGAACCGATTGCGACACGTTGAAATCGTGCGACCGCAATGCGGCATGCACCGGACAACGCTCCGCGCCGCCGCACCGTGCGCTGTACCGTCGTGATGCCGTGTTGCATGGCGGGAACTCCTGTCGTCGTGTGGCTGTTCCACAGCACCCGGAACTGCCGGAACGAAGCGGGTCGATTGTTTGCCGCCCACCGTGGTGGCCAAGGCGATTGCGGTCTGTCCGACCCGGGTGCAGTTTCACCTTGGGGAGGGTCGTATCTCGAGGCAGGGTCGCCGAGGCGCTCGACTGCGTGCCGCGATGGCCGCAGCACGCACCGCCCCGGCAACGTTCATGGCGGGTAATTGCTTCCTACGGATAAGTTTACGTCGATATGACGCCGATTGCCAGCGTGAATCTCGGCCCGATCCTCGGCCGAGCGCAGGCGACAACCGGGCAGCCACGTGCCGGTAGCGCAGCCGTCCGTTGATGGAGCAAAGTTGAACCGCGGCTGCAGTTTGACACCGTTTGCGGGTCGGCCCACACTGCGGCGCTCCGCTTCCCCGACGTCTTCTGCGAACGCACGAGCCCGACGAACTGCCATGGCCGAAACGCTTTATCTGGTCGATTCGCTGTCGCTGCTGTTCCAGGTCTACCATGCGATCCGGCAGCCGATGACGGGACGCCGCGGTCAACCCACCAACGCGGTGTTCGGCTTCGTCGGCGACCTGCAGCACCTGTTGGAGGAATGCAAGCCGACGTACCTGATTTGTGCCTTCGACGCAGCCGGCCCCGGCGAACGGGCCGCCCTGTACGAAGACTACAAGGCGAACCGCAAGGAAATGCCGGACGACCTCGCCGTCCAGATCGAAATGGCCAAAGACATCGTTGCCGCCTATGGCATTCCGGTCATTGAACACGAGGGGTGGGAGGCCGATGACGTGATCGCCACGCTGACGCGGCAGGCCCGCGAAAGGGGCATCGACGTGGTGATCGTCTCCAACGACAAGGATCTGCGGCAGCTTCTCGGGCCGGGAGTGCGGATGTACAACATCCGCAAGCGGCGCTTCTTCACCGAAGAAGATCTGCGACGGGAATGGGGGATTCGCCCCGACCAGGTCGTCGACTTTCTCGCACTGGTGGGCGACAGCAGCGACAACGTGCCCGGAGTGCCGCTGGTGGGGCCCAAGAAGGCAGCGGCTCTGCTGCAGCGCTTCGGGACGCTGGATGGCGTGCTCGAACATGCCGACGAAGCGCCCGGCAAGAAGCTGCGGGAAAACCTCAAGAGCCACGCCGCGGTGGCGCGGCTCAGCCGTCGGCTGGTGCGATTGAGGGACGACCTGCCGCTGGAATTTGACCTGGCCCAAGCTCGCGTCGACGCGCCCGCAGAGGGTCACCGCCCGGATTACGCCCGGCTGCTCGAACTGTTCAACGAGTTCGGCTTTCGCCGTTACGCCGCTGCGATCGAGAAGAAGCTGGCGGAGCAGGCAGGTGGAGAAGCGGAGTCGCCCCATCGCCGCCGTTGGGAGCTGGTCAACGAGCCGCTGGCCTTCGAGCGACTGATGGAGGCGCTCCGCCGTCAGAAGAAATTCTGCCTCGACCTGGAGACGACCGGACTGGAAGCGATTTCCGCCGAGATCGTCGGCTGGGCGGTGTGCTGGGAAAACGATGTCGCGTATTACGTCCCGGTGGACGGTCCACCGGGCCAGCCGCTGCTCGACCGTGCGACGGTCCGTGACGCCATGCGTCCGCTGCTGGAAGACCCGAACGTTCAGGTCGTGAACCAGAACCTGAAGTATGAGATCAACGTTCTGCGGCGGGCGGGAATCACGCTGCGCGGATTGGGCGTGGATCCGATGGTCGGGGACTATCTGCTGGATGCCGGGGCCCGCTCACACAATCTCGAACGCCTCGCCCGCAAATACCTGGGCCGCGGAGTGATACCGATCTCGCGGCTGATCGGCTCGGGACGCCAGCAGAAGAAGATGTTCGAAGTCGATCTGCAACTGGCCGCGGAGTACGCCTCGGAAGACGCCGATCTGGCATGGCAGCTCGCGCAGCGGATCGAGCAGGAGCTGCGCCGCGAAGGGCTGTGGGAGCTGTACTGGGAGCTGGAACGCCCCCTGATCGCTGTCTTGGCGGACATGGAATGGCGAGGTATCGCGATTGACGTCGAAGAACTCCAGCGGCAGGCAACGTTGCTCCGCGCGCGAATGGACGAATTGCGCGAGCAGATCTACCGACTGGCCGGGCGCGAATTCAACGTGGATTCACCCAAGCAGCTGGCGGAAGTGCTGTTCGACGACCTGAAGCTGCCGGCACTGAAGCGCACCCAAACCGGCTACAGCACGGATCAGGAAGTTCTCGATCGGCTGGCGGCTTTGCACGCATTGCCGGAGAAAGTGCTCCAATACCGTCGGCTGGCGAAGCTTGTCGGCACATACGTCGAAGCGCTTCCCCGCATGGTGCATCCGGAAACGGGCCGGATCCACGCGTCGTTCAATCAGGTTGTCACCGCCACTGGGCGGTTGAGTTCCAGCAATCCCAACCTGCAGAACATCCCGATCCGTTCCGAAGAAGGGCTGGCGATTCGGGCAGCGTTCGTCGCCGGCGAACCGGACTGGTGGTTGTTGACCGCCGATTACTCTCAGATCGAACTGCGTCTGCTCGCACATTTCAGCCGGGATCCGGAGCTGCTCGGGGCGTTCGAAGCGAACGAAGACATCCACCGAGCCGTGGCGGCCCGGATTTTCTCGGTGCCTCCGAACGAGGTGACCGCCGACCAGAGACGCATCGCGAAGGCGGTGAACTTCGGGGTGATCTACGGACAGTCGCCGTTCGGACTGGCTGCAGCGCTGCGGATCCCACAGGAGGAAGCGGCGCGTTTCATCGAGGAATACTTTGCCCGCTATCGGCGTGTGGCAGAATACCTGGAGACGGTTCTGGACGACTGCCGGCGGCGGGGATACGCCGAAACCATCCTGGGCCGGAGGCGGGCGATCACTGGAATCCGGCCGGCAGATCAACGGAGCGGGCAGCGGAACCTTGCCGAACGCACCGCCATCAACACGGTCATTCAGGGGTCCGCGGCCGACCTGATCAAGAAGGCCATGGTGAACATCCACCGCCGATTGCAGCAACTGGACTTTCCGGCGTACATGATCCTGCAGATTCACGACGAGTTGATGTTCGAAGCCCCTCGCGAGCCGATCGCCGAACTGGCAGCGTTGGTGCGGGACGAAATGGAAAACGCACTGGACCTGTGCGTACCGCTGGTGGTGGATGTGGCTGCCGGACGGAACTGGCGGGACACGCAACCGCTGACGGGGTGAACCGTCTTCGATACAATGGTTGGCCCAGTTCGCCGGGTTCGCCCCGGTGCACGGTGCCGGTGGAGGTTTGTGCTTCGGGGGATGAGCGATGCCCATCTACGAATACCGTTGCCGACACTGCGGTCATCAGTTTGAAGAGCTGGTGCGGCCCGGGCAGCAAGTCGTGTGTCCGGCCTGTGGAGCGGATCAGAACAGGCTGGAAAAGCTGATCAGCGTGCCCGCCGCGCATACCACGCGGCTTCCGATTGCCGGTGGGTGTGCCCCGCCGGACGCCCCGCCCTGCGGCCCGGGGTGTTGTCGCCTGGAACGCTGAAACGGACCGGCCGGAACGTTCGAAAGGCTTGCCGATGCGCTTCACCAAGATGCACGGCGCGGGCAACGACTACGTGTACGTGGACTGCTTTCGCGAGCGTGTGCCCCAGCGGCAGGAAGAACTGGCCGGTTTGGCGCGGCGGATCAGCGACCGACATTTCGGCGTCGGCAGCGACGGGCTGATTCTGATCTGTCCGTCCGAGCGTGCAGATGTCCGCATGAGGATGTTCAACGCCGACGGCAGCGAATCGGAAATGTGCGGCAACGGTGTGCGCTGCGTGGCGAAGTATGCCTACGATCACGGTCTGTGTCGCCGCGAGACAATGCGGGTCGAAACGGGACGCGGCGTCCTGACACTCGAGCTGCAAATCGAGGGCGGCAAGGTCCGGCGGGTTCGCGTCGACATGGGGCCGCCGATTCTCCAGTCGAGCCGCATTCCGACCAATTTGCCCGGCGATCCGCCCGTGGAGGCACCTCTCGAAGTGGATGGCCGAACCCTATCCGTCACTTGTGTCTCAATGGGCAACCCGCACTGTGTGACCTTCGTCGACGAACTCACCGACCACCTGGTGCTGGGCATGGGGCCGAAAGTCGAACGCCATGCAGCATTTCCCAATCGGGTCAACGCCGAGTTCGTCCAGGTCGTGCGGCCGGACGAGGTCCGTGTCCGGGTGTGGGAGCGCGGCACGGGAGAAACGCTGGCCTGCGGCACAGGGGCCTGCGCCGTTGCGGTGGCCGGAGTGCTTGCCGGGCGCACGGAACGTCGCATCGTGGCGCATCTGCCGGGCGGGGATCTGGAGCTGGAATGGTCCGACGGCGGTTCGGTGCTCATGACGGGCCCTGCCGAAGAGGTGTTCACCGGCGAGTGGCCGGAACGGTTTTGACGGCCGAGACCGCGGGGTGTCCCCGCTCGCACCGCCGTGGACACGCGGAGCGGCACCCCACCGCGCCGTGGCGGGCCACCGCGGTTGCCCATCCCGCAGGGAGTGACGAGATGAGAATGCTGTTCGGGGATGTGTCGTTTCGGTCGCCTGGACTCGTCCGCATTGTCGTCGGAGTGGCGGCAACGGTGCTGATCGCTCAGGTGATCGGCTGTGGGCGAACGCCGAACGGATCGCCTCCTGAGCACTCGCAGGCGGCGACGCAGGCGTCGGCTGACGCGAAGGATGGTGCCACGTCATCAGCGGCAGCGCCGGCTGAGGTCGCCTCCGAGCCGCCTTCGCCGGATACCAATGCGACGACTTCGGACTCCTCGACCGTTCGGCCTCCGCGGCGCACGCTTCGACCGGTGCAATTGGGCGCGTTCCCGGGCGTTTCGCCTGCCACACCCGCTCACGCGGCGGGTGCGTCGAAATCGGAGCCCGACGAGGATCCGCAGTCCACGGGCGCGTCCGATCGCACCGATCGAATCATTGCCGCTTTGCGTCCGCTGCAGGTGTTGCTGGGCGAGTGGCGCGGTCTGACGGCAAGGAGCTTCGGCGGTTTCAAGGCAATCGACCAGCCGTCGTGGGTCTGGGATCTGACCACCGACCCCGGGCAGCCGGCTCTCGTCATGCAATCGGACGAAAGTCCGTATTTCCGGCATCTGCGGCTGACCTATCTGCCGCAGAATGAAACCTACTTCCTCAGCATGCGGGATGCAGATGGCAAGGTCCGCACATTCCGCGGCACGTTCGTGGAGCCGCCGCGGGACGTTCCCGGCGACGATCGGAAGCTCCAGAGAACGTTCAAGCTGAAGCTGACTGAAGTCGGGGAGGGTCCGGCCGGAGAACGCTGGCAACTGGTCTTCAACCAGCAGGAGAACAATCGCTGCCTGATCGAGATCAGCCGCGCCCGAGGGTCCGGTGCGTTTCGCCGCATGGACACCGTGGCCCTGCAGCGGAAGGGCACGTCATTCGCCCTCAGCGATACCGACTACGGTGAAAAGACCTGCGTGATTTCGCAGGGACTGGGGACGATCGCCGTTTCGTACAAGGGGCGGACGTACTGGGTCTGTTGCACCGGATGCAAAGCGGCCTTCGAAGAGGATCCTGAGCGTTGGATCGCCCGATTCGAACGATTGCGAAATAAAGCCGCGCAGTGAGCTGCCGCGCGGCAGGCTTCCCGGAGCGCCTTTCCAGGACGCACGTGATGTCACGCTATTTCATCGGTCCGGAAGAGCGGTCGCACCACACCATCTTTCCAGGCGTGGAGATATTCACCGCCGCGGGAGACCGGTTGATGCTCAGCCTCGTCGTGTTCGAGCCACACGCCGTCGTCGAAGAGCATTCCCATCCTCACGAACAGGCCGGAATGGTGCTCGAGGGGCGAGCGCACTTCTTCGTCGGCGACGAAGACCGGATCCTGGGGCCGGGCGACATGTACCGCATTCCGGGCGGCGTGCCGCATCGCGTGGTTGCTCTGGAGGAGCCGGTCAAGGCGCTGGACGTGTTTCACCCGGTGCGCGAAGACTACCTGTGACGCGGCGTTTTTGCGTGATGGAGCGTCGGTTCGGTCGTCCCGCCGGCTTTGCCGGCTGCGGGCGTGCCGGGCGATTGCGGGGGAGCGAACGTCGGACACGCTCTGTGCCGTTCGCGCCTGCGCAACGAAACACCCCCGCACCTGCGGATGCGGGGGTGATCGGACAGAGCCGCCGGCGAGACTCGAACTCGCGACCTAGGCATTACGAATGCCTCGCTCTACCGACTGAGCTACAGCGGCTTTTGGGCGTGGAATCGTAATGTCCGGACCTTCCGTCTGCAAGTTTTTTCGGAGCCGAACCGGTCCGGAAAGGGTGGTTGCAGGGGACGTTCGTCTTGAAAAACCGTGACGTCCATCGAGGCGGTGACGGTGCGGAATGGTCGGAACGGCCCGTTCGCCGTGCAGCCGTCCGAGGTTACAATCTCCGGCTCCGCGTCGCGAAGCGTACGGGCTTGCGATCGTTCGCCGACCGGCGAGGAAGCGTGCAGCCGCTGCGCCACGGAACGTTCACACCGTCAATCCATCGTGCCGGCTTCGTCAATGAGCACTCCATCTGCCGTTCTGGCCCTGCGACATGTACCCGAGCATCCGGCGAGCGACGCCGTTCGCAGCCGACTGCGCCGGTTGCCGCCACTGCGGTATGGTGGTTTGCCGCTCGCATCCCGGTACCTTCTTTCGCCGCTCGCGGGATACACCAACCTTGCGTTTCGGCGGATCGTGCGTGAAATCGGCGGTGTGGGCCTGTGCACCACGGACCTGGTCAATGCTCGCGGCCTGCTGGCCGGGAGCCGACGGTCGCTGCAGCTGATCGAAACGTGTCCCGACGACCACCCGCTGGCCGTGCAGATCTTCGGCAACGACGCCGCGGCGTTGCGGGACGCCGCACAGTTCCTCGAGGCGCGTGGGATACCGACGGTGGACATCAACATGGGTTGTCCCGTGGAGCGGATCACTAAAAACGGTGCCGGCTCGCGGATGATGTGTTCACCGGCGGAAACCGTCCGGCTTGTGCAGACGGTCGTCGAAGCCGTACGGATTCCGGTCACCGTGAAAATGCGTCTGGGGTGGGACGAGCGGCAGATCACGGCACCGCGATTTGCGCGGGAATTCGAACAGGTCGGCGTCGCTGCCGTGGCGATTCACGGCCGGACACGTGCACAGGGATTCAAGGGCACAGTCGATCGGCGAGGGATCCGAAGGGTCGTCGAAGCGGTGCAACGCATCCCAGTCATCGCAAACGGGGATATCCGGACCGTCGAAGATGCGATCGCCATGTTCCACGAAACCGGCGCTCCGGCCGTATCGATCGGGCGCGGGGCGTTGGCAAACCCGTGGATTTTCTCGCAGTTGTGTGAATGGGAGCGGACGGGAAGGTATTCCGCGGCCGGCAATTTCATGCAGCGGCTGGAATTGTTGAAACGCCAGCTCCACTACCTGGTCGAACGGCGCGGTGAACGGGTCGCGGTGATCGATTTCCGGAAAATGGCTCACTGGTATCTCAAGTCCATGCGCGTCCGCGCGTGGCTGCGGAACCGATTTCAACAGGCGCAATCTCTGGGCGAAATCGACAGCGTGCTGCGGGAGATCGTCCGCGAAGGCCCCGTCCGCGGTTCCCGTACGGGACCGTTGCCGCAAATCCGGATTCCGGTGCCGAGCGGCCCGGTTGAGCGGTGGTGAGGACCGTGGGACGCCGCATCGCCGCCGGCCGAACCGCGTGGGCGGCTTTCCCCGGACCATTCCGACAGACGGCGAACCAGAGTTCGAGTCCCAATACCGACTGCCGAGCCGTTCGAGGGGCGTTCCGTGCGTCGACGACCGGCAGCGAGCTTCCGTCAGCGACCGCGGGACACCTGTGCCGCCGCGATCCCGAAGATCGCACTCTGCAGCACGTGTCGTTCGAGGAATGCGGCCACTGCCTCGATCGGCGTGTACTGCAGAATGATGTAGTCGCCCGGCCGGATCAGGACACGCTCCTGCGGGTACCGCAGCGCCCGATACAGGTCCACCTTGATGGGAACCTGCGTTCCGTTTTCGAGGCGCCGGAGGATGATCACATTGCTGGCGCTGATCGTCACGTCCTGGTTGAGCGCCGAGAATCCCAATCCGGCCGTTCCGCCCCCACCACGGTTGTTGTTCTGTCCCTGGGCAATGGCGATGGCGTCTAACACGTCGATGTCGTAATCCCGCGGCAGCGTGAACTGGCCGCCGCCCAACAGGCCGCCGGTGTAGAAGATTTCGGTATCCCGCGACTCGATGAATACGATGTCGCCGGCGTTGAGGATCACGTCCTGTTCAGTGAACGAAATCGTTTCGCCGGGGGCGAGACGAACCGGGATCTTGATGATCCGTGGATTGTCGATGGTGGCGTCGTCATAGCCGGCCACCTGACGCATCCACTCGGCCACGCCATAGACCGTGCCATCGGCCGGAACGGCCCGCGGTACGGTGTACGGCGACGGCCAGCCCGACATGAAGGGATCCGGAGTCGGATACGGAACGGCAGCCGACCGGCCGGGCGGCACCATTCCACCGGCGGCATCGTACCCGGACGGCATTGGGTGAACACTCCCCTGCCCCGGCATCATGCCGCCCCCCGATACACTTCCTCGCGCCGAAGACCGGACGGCGGCCTGCGGGTGGGGCGTCTGGGAAAGCGTCTGATACGGCGGTCGCGTCGAGGTGGTGCGTAATGGCGCGTACGTCCCCGCCGCCCCGGCATTGCCGCTGTAGCCCCATCCTGCGTCGGGGCTCTGGGCGCGGACCACCGGCCGATCAACACCAGCGGCGGTTCGGCCGAAGGGGCCCCTTCGCATCGACCAAATAGCGTGACCGCCTGGACCTGGCCAGACCGTGGCGGCGAACCCCTGCCCCCGTTCGTCCGCTGGTGAGGTCCGCCGGTGATCGCCTGTCGGTGAAGTCTTGCCGCGGAAAGCATTCCACGACATCGGCACGCCGAAGCTCGGCTCTTGTGGTCCGAACGACGGCGGAGCACCCAGAGGCGGTGGGGCCGGATAATTTCCGTCCGTCTCCGGCACAGACGGCACGTGCGGCACCGGGGCCGGCGCTGACGGTGGCCCGCTTCCGGAAGGCGCGGACGGCCACTGTGGAATCGATGGGCGAGCGGGTGCCGATCGTTCGGGACCATGGCCGGGAACGAGGCCGTTCGACAGTGGTGGCCGGCTTTCGACGGCCGGCGCCGACGTTTGGGGAAGGCGGGGGAGCGCCTGCCCCGATGACGGTTCCTCCTGCCGGACGGCCGTATCGTGTGTGTCTTGCTCGGGAACCGACGGGAAGCGCGGGGTGCCGGGATGCCCGGGAGCCGGTGACGGAGCGAGCGGTTTCGATGACGGGGCGGTCAGCGCGTCGCGTCGGCCGGGAACCGCCGATGGCGGCACCGGGCGGCGCCGGCTGCGGATGATGTAGATCGTGTTTTCGGCGTCCAGCCCCGGCAGTCCGCCGGTTTCGGCCAACGCATGCAGTACGTCGTTCCGATACGCGGGCAGATTGACGACGCGGCCGGTCCCCCGCTTCAACCTTCCCAGATTGAATCCCGTCACGGAAACGGACGCCGTATCCGTACCGCTTTCCTGACGGATCACCAGTACGGGATACGTCCGCGCCTTCAGCAGACTGACCAGGATCCGGTCCCGGCCCGGTTTGAGGATGTGTCTGTCGACGGTGTAGGCTCGCCGCAAGGCCTGTTCGACGCCCCGCAACGTCAGGCCACGTACGGAGACCGGCGGAATGAGCGGCAGGCTGATCGTCCCATCGTCCCGTACGGGAATCGGATATCCCAGCGCCGGCGGGACTTCCTGGTTCTGCGGGAAATGCACCGGAGGCACGTCTTCTCGCCGGCCCAGGACGCCTTCGATGTAGATGCCCAGGACGTCCCCGGCATCCAGCAGATATTCGGCCGGCGGCGTCTGACGCAGCAATGACAAGTCGATGGTCTTTTTGCCGGAACGTCGCGGAGCTTTCAGCTCGTCCGGCAGGTATCGGGCCGGAATTCCGTTCATCGGCCGCAACGCTGCGCAGCCGGGTGCCGAAAGCAACAGCGCGAGCGCCAGACAGCTCAGCAGCGCGGGAACGGCATGCCGAACCGCGGTTGCCTTGGAGGCATTCGAGATGATCATGCGCTCGCGTTGCATCGTGGCGTTGGCTTTCTGGAGGCTTCGATCGATGCCGGCGGCAGTCCTCGGGGCCGATTCCAGGTGTCGTTCGGTTGCGAAGTCGCTCTCATGGCGTCGTCGCGTGGGGCTGCGGTGCGTACGGCCAAAGCGGAGGCGGAGCAGCCGCCGCGGCGGATTCGGGTGAGTCACGGAATCGCCCTCCCGCGCCGGCGGTTGCCGGACCGACGTATGACATCGGTGCAACGTGCGATGGCGTTCCATCGCCGAACGGTGGTGGATCGGTCGCGGGGGGAACGGATGCCCTGTCCGGAAGCGGCGCAGGCGAAGCCATGGGCGCTAGGCGAGCCGAGTCGGTCGGCGGCGTTGCAGGCCGAGCGCCCGCGGGCGCCGACCACATGGGCGATGCCGCCGCCGCACCGTTTGCACCGGCCGCTCCGAAAGAGGCACCGTCGGATGGCGTGGTCACGGCATCGATGGGGAGCTGCCCGGTCGAGTATCCGAAGCCGTCCCAGGGGGCGGGTTCCCATACATTGGCCGCCTGGAACCTGCTTCCGATGTCTGCAGAGACTCCGCACCGGCCATCCGGGCATACCGGACGTGCTTCGATGCCATCGACCGCCTCGGCGTGCGTGCCGGCGATGGATGTGGGAACCGTTCCGAAGTGCTCCAGATCGCAACTGCGGGCCTGGGCCACTCCGTCCGCATAACCGCGGAACCATTCGGCCGCCCGTTCGTGTCCAGTCCGACTGCGCCCGAAGGCGCCCCAGTAATCCTGTGGGGGGACGGGCGGCAACTGACCGTCACTGCCCATCGCGATGTCGATGTAGGCCTGCACGAAACCCCGACGGTAATCGACGTCCGGAACGCAACCGGTCTCCTTGACCATCCGTTTGATGGCCGCCATCCCGCACTTACGGGCTCGGTCCTTCACGTACCAGGCATCGAAGAAGTCCCAGTAGCGCCCCAAGGTGATCTGTTTCTTCAGGCAACACGCCTTCGAGGGGTTCACGAACCAGTAGGCGACCGGCAGCGGCTTGCGGAACGGAAACAGTGTGCCGCCGCAATCCTTCCCGCAGAGCGATTGACAGCCCGCGGCCGCCGTCATCACGGCGACCACAATCAACCGCGTCGTGGAGCTCATGGTGCTGTTCATGATCCGCATTCACCGAACCACCTCCGGGGCGGAGCCGGAAGGCATCGTTGAACGTCTCCGTCCGCACCGGTATATCTGCGGTTGACGGCGTTTCGCTGCGCGTGCGTCGGTTCCGCCTGGCCTGCGGAGTCGCGGGAGCCGCCGGATGCGGCGCGCGGACAGGCAGCCTCACGGCTGTTATCGGCAGGGAAAGAAGCGGAAATCACAAGTTTTTCCGGTTTTGCGGGTTGCGCGGGCGGATGGAGGTCGGC
>RFHO01000253.1 GCA_003696385.1 Planctomycetota bacterium
CGGCGCCGCGCAAGCGCCGGCATCGATTGCCGGGGCCGGTGGCGGCTGTCGGCGGCCGCGCCGGTCGCCGTGCGCGAGCTGCCGGCGGGGCGGTGCGGTTTCGCGGCGGAGTCGAAGGCGGCGTTGCGTTCGCAGGTGCCGATCACTCGACGGGGTTGCTGAGCGTTCCGATGCGTTCAATGGTCGCGTCGAGGCGATCGCCCGGGCGGAGAAACTTGCCCTTGGCCGCTCCCACGCCGGACGGGGTGCCGGTGGAGATGATGTCGCCGGGCTCGAGCGTGACGAACGCGGAGATGAACTCGATCACGGCGGCCACGGGGAAGATCATGTGGCGCGTGTTGCTGTCCTGCTCGACCTCGCCGTTCACCTTCAGCGTCAGTCGCAGGTTCTGCGGGTCCGGAATATCGGTGGCGGCGACGATGCACGGCCCGACGGGGCAGAACGTGTCGTGCCATTTCCCGTGGAGCCAGTCGAAGAATGCGTCCTTGGGCCGTTCGACGCGGTTGGGATTGGGCTTGAAATGCCGGTCGGAGATGTCGTTGACAACCGTGTAACCGGCGACGTACTGGAGAGCCTCTTTCTCTTTTACGCCCTTGCACCTCCTGCCGATGACGACGCCCAGTTCGATTTCCCAGTCGATGTGGTCGGGCGACACGGCCGGAATCCGCACGGGATCGCCCGGATTGGTGAGCGTCGTGGTGGGCGGTTTCATGAACACGTAGGGGAACGTCCTGGCCCGCTCCGCCGCGATGCCGCCGCCTTCTTTGATGTGTTCGGCGTAATTCCCGGCCAACAGCATCAGTTTGTTCGGCCGCGGGATGGGGACCAGCAGGCGGACCTGATCGTGGTCGATGCCGAGCCTGGCCAGTTCGTCGCCAGGCAGGTCGGCCAGCTTTTCGGAAAGTGCACGGGCGGCTTCGAAGAACCGGCCGTGCGGCAGGTAGTCCAGCAGGGACTCGGACCGGGGCAGGTCCACACCGCAGAGCCGGGCGAGACGCTCCAACGGCGTGACGCGGCGTTCGTCGTACACGCCGATGTGGATTTGATCGTCACGTTCGAAACGGCACAACCGCATGAGAGGGCTCCTCGTTTGCTGAGGCCGGGGCGGCGGGGCGCGCGTGAAACGATCAGACGCCCACGGCCGATTCGGTGGGCTCGGTGTCCGGCGGGGTGAACTGGAAGTTTCGCGCCTGGCGGAAGAATTCGAGCGGGTTTTCGTAGACGATCTTGCGAATCCGAGCTTCGGAATGTCCGCGGCGACGCATTTCCTGGATGAAGTCGGGGACAGCCAACGGATTGGACGGTCCCCAATCGCCGGCAGAATTGACCATGATCCGGTCGTCGCCGTAGACCTCGATGATGTCCGCGGCGCGTGCGGGCGTGCACTTGGTGACGGGGTACAGCGTCATGGCACACCAGTGGCCGGCCTCTTTTGCGAGTCGAACGGTGTGCTCTTCGACGTGATCGATCAGCACACGTTCGGGAGCGATCCGGCTGTCGCGCCGCAGCATGTCCAGGATCATGCGGGTGCCTTTGTATTTGTCCTGCAGGTGCGGCGTGTGAATCAGGATCAGTTCGTCCGTCCGTGCGGCCAGGTCGACCTGTTCCTGGAAGATGGTCGCTTCATTGCGGGTGTTCTTGTTCAAGCCGATCTCGCCGATGCCCAGCACGCCGGGGCGGTCCAGGAATTCGGGGATCATCTGGATCACTTCGCGGGCCAGGGAGACGTTTTCGGCTTCCTTGGCATTGATGCAGATCCACGTGAAATGCTGGATTCCGGACCAGCCCGCCCGCTTCGGTTCGAATTCGGTCAACTGGCGGAAATAGTCACGAAATCCCTCCACGCTGCGATCGAAACCGGCCCAGAACGCCGGTTCGCTGACGGCCACGCAACCCATTCGGGCCATGCGTTCGTAATCGTCGGTGACGCGCGAGACCATGTGCACGTGGGGGTCGATGTAGTACATCGCCAGTCTCCTCATCGTCGCGAGTGGTGCGGAGTGCCGAGTGTCTTTCCGGGTGCGGGCGGCCGAGTTCCGACCGCCGGCCTTCCGGAACGGCGGTCGATCCTCCGGTGGATATCCCGTTCAGTCCGCCCAGTGCGGGTCGTAGGGATCGCTGAAGATCATCTGGACGCGCTCGGCGCGATCCGTGCCGGGCTCGAGCAGTACCTGGAGCGCCTTGCGGATGTTCTGCAGGCGTTCGTCGTCGCGAACGGCCTCGAAACCGGCCCCGCGTTCGATGCGGTCCAGGTCGGCGGCCAGCTCCAGCAGCTTGGCACGGATTTCGAGGAACGTTCGTTCCAGTGTGTCGGCGGCTGGTTGTGGCGTGATCTGAGCGGTCATAAGCTTGTTCCTGGTTCCCATGCGGCCCGGGCACGCCGCGAGCCGGCGGCCCGCTTGCGGTTGGTCGGCGAACGCCGTCCGCAATGCACTTCGGAAGGGCCCCGCGGCGCTCTCCATGGCCGGTCGTCGTCTGCGGCAGCCGTCGTGCATTTTCGTCTTTGTCTGGTTGCAGTTTGAGTTGCCCCGCAGTCGAATTCAAGCGGTCCGTGCTGCTGGGGGCGACGTCGCCCGGGCGGCCGTTCGCGGAGGATGCAGGGAAATCCGATGCCCAGTTCGTACTCGATGGCGGCCGGCTTGCTGGACGGCACGGCTTCCGAATCCGAAATCCGGCAATGGCTGACACAGGCCGGTGTGGAAGACTGGCGGGCCGCGTACGATCGACTGCTGCGGATCGCCGGAGAAGGGGAAGGCCGGCAGGCGTTTGCACAGTGCCTGCCGATGCTGCTGGCGTCTCTGGAAGACGCTGCGACTCCGGACCGGTCGCTGCAGAACCTGGAACGGTTCGTGGATGTCGTCCCGGATCGCCGGCGGCTGTTCGCGTACCTGTGTGAACACCCGCGAGCCGTCGAAATCCTCATCAAGCTGTTCGTCAACAGCGAGTTCCTCACCGGGGTCCTGCTTCGCAACCCGGAATACCTGGAACTGCTCACACAGCACAAGCGGTTGGCGGAATTCAAGGCCCGCGGCGAGTTCTACGATGCGGCCCAGGAGGCGATGGGATCGTCGCGGGACACGGCGGAACGGCTGGACGCACTGCGCCGTTACCAGCGGTGGGAGCTGCTGCGCATCGGTGCCTGCGACACGTTCGGCCTGATGGACCTGAAGAGCGTGACGCTGCAGTTGTCGTTGCTGGCCGATGCGATCGTGCAGTGCTGCCTGGACGAGTTGGCGCATCGGTTTCCCCGGCTTGCTCTCGACGACTTCGTGGTGCTGGCGATGGGCAAGCTGGGAGGAGAAGAACTGAATTACAGCTCGGACATCGACCTGGTGTTCGTCGCCCGCGACGGCGCGCAGCGTTTCTGGGGGCTCGGGCAGCAATTGCTCAACGCGCTGCGCACGCCCACCGCCGAGGGATTTCTGTACCGCACGGACATGCGGCTGCGCCCGTGGGGGCGGTCGGGTGAGCTGGTGACTTCCGTGGCGTCGTACGAACGGTATCTGCGCGACCACGGGCGCGTGTGGGAGAAGCAGGCGCTGCTGAAGGCGCGGCCGATCGCGGGGAACCTGGATCTGGGACGTGCGTTTCTGGAGCGGATTCAACCGCTGATCTACGGCATGTCGCCCGTCGACGTGCGGGACAGTATTCGCAGCATGCGCCGACGCATCGAAGAGAAGATCGCCAAGCTCCGTCCGCGGCAGGTGAGCGTGAAGGGCAGCACGGGAGCCATTCGCGACATCGAGTTCGTCACGCAGTACCTGCAACTGGTCTACGGCGGCCGCAACCCCCACGTCCGCAGCTTCAATACGCTGGATGCTCTCGCGCGGCTGGCCGATTTCGGATACTTCGCGGTGGACGAGTATCGCCAGCTCAGCACCGGATATGTGCTGTTGCGCAAGACCGAACACGCGTTGCAGTTGTTGCACAACCGGCAGGAGTACTTCCTGCCCGAAGACCCGCGCGAGCTGTCGTATCTGGCGCGGCGGATGGACTTCAGCTCGGCCGAGCACTTCCAATCCCACTTCGCGCGGACGTTCCAGGCCATCCGAGAGATCTACGACCGCTATCTCGGTCCGGATGCAGAGCTTCCCACGGTGGAGCGGAGCAGCGACGTCGAGGAGCGATCGGTGCCGGTGCACGCCGAACGGATGGGGCCGTCGTACGCGGAACTGTTCACTCCGGAAGAGGTGGCGCTGCACGCCGCCATGTTCGCGCGATTGTCACCGGAGAACGTCGTGGAGTTGCGGGCCGAGCGTCTGCCGAACGAACGCTGGCGGTTGACGTTGGCCGGTTTCGATCATCCCGGTGACCTGTCGATGATCGCCGGCCTTCTGGTCGTTTACGGCTTCGACATCGAAGCGGGCGACGTCTTCACCGACGATCACGTCGAGCAGTATCTGCGGGCGGCCGGCATGACCGCACCGCGGGTGGATCTGTCTGCGACGCGAAAGTTCGTCAACGTGTTCGTCCTGCGGGCGACACGGCCGCTGGCGGACGACTGGTGCGAGCGCTTCGAAGCGGACCTGGAGCAGTTGCTGGCCGAAGTGGCGGCGGGGCGCGGGCGCGAAGCGCGGGCCGCCTTGGCGGCGCGCGTGGCCGACGGAGTCGTGCAGAGCAACGCCACACCGCCGGTGCTGTTACCCGTGGAGATCACGATCGAAAACCGGCGCGAAGAGAATGCGACCGTCATGGAAATCGAAGCGGACGACACCTTCGGCTTTCTGTACGAATTGACCAATGCCCTGGCGCTGGCCGGTATGAATCTCCGGCGCGTTTCGATTCGGTCACAGGGACGCAAGGTGGCCGACACGCTGTACGTCACGGACGCCGCCGGGCGGCGGATCGAAGACCCGGACCTCGAGAGCCGGCTGCGGGCGACGGTCGTGCTGATCAAGCACTTCACGCACCTGCTGCCACGCTCGCCCAATCCCAAGGCGGCTTTGCTGCGGTTTCACGAGTTCCTCGAACAGCTCTTTCAACAGCCCAACTGGGCCGAGGAACTGGCTTCGTTGCAGCGTCCCGATGTTCTCGATGCGCTGGCCCGGCTTCTGGGAGTGAGCGACTTTCTGTGGGAAGACTTCCTGCGGCTGCAGCACCAGAACCTGTTTCCGGTGATTGCCGACATCGACGCGCTGCGGCGTCCGCGATCGCACAAGGACCTGGAAGCCGAACTGCGCACCGCGCTCGCCGCGGCCCCCGACGGCGAAGCCAAACGCCGCGTGCTGAACGAATTCAAGGACCGCGAAATGTTTCGCGTGGACATGCGGCACATCCTCGGACACACGACGTTCGGCGAGTTTTCACGCGAACTGACCACACTGGCCGAAGTGGTCGTCGACGGGGCTTATCGCCTGTGCCGGGAAGAACTCGAGCGACGGCACGGTCGGCCGATGCTCGAGGTTCCCGAAGCGGCGGGTGCCGGGCGCGCGGTGCGTCCGTGCCGGCTGGCGATCTGCGCACTGGGCAAGTGCGGCGGCAGGGAACTCGGCTTTGCGTCGGACATCGAGTTGATGTTCGTCTACGAAGGGGCCGGGCAGACGTCAGGAACCGAGCCGATCGGGAACGCCGAGTTCTTCCAGCGGTTGGTGGAGGCCTTCACACACACGATCCGGTCGAAGCGGGAGGGTATCTTTCAGATCGATCTGCGGTTGCGCCCCTATGGCAGCGCCGGGCCGCTGGCCGTGGCGCTCGATGCGTTCAAAAAGTACTTCGGCCCCGACGGCGACGCGTGGCCGTATGAGCGGCAGGCGCTGGTGCGTCTCCGGGCGATCGCCGGCGACGAGGACTTCGGACGCGAAGTCGAACGCCTGCGGGACGAGCTGATCTACACCGGTCGGCCGTTCGACGTGGCGGCCATGCGGGCGATGCGGGAAAAGCAGATTCGCCAACTGGTCCAGGCCGGGACCGTCAATGCCAAGCTCAGTCCGGGCGGGATGGTCGATTGCGAGTACTTCGTGCAGGGACTGCAGATCACCTACGGACATCGCTTCCCCGCGCTGCGAACGCCGAACTGGTACGAAGCCCTGTGCGCGCTGCGCGATGCGGGCATCATCGACGGCAGCACGCATCACACGCTGGCCGAAGCCTACTTCTTCCTGCGGCGGTTGGTGAACGCGCTGCGGATGGTCCGGGGACATGCGAAGGACTTGGCCGTCCCGCCGGCCGGTTCGGAGGAATGCCGGTTCCTCGCGCGCCGGCTGGGCTATCGTGACCTGACCGCCACGGACGCATCCGAGACAGTGGTGGTTCAGCGAACCGCCGCGGAGCGGTTGTGGGACGACCTGAACCACCACATGAGCAACGTGCACTCGCTCCAGAGCCTGCTGGATCGACTGGTTGCAGCGGCGGCGGACGATCACTCGAAGCAGAACGCGTGAGCTTCCCGAACGGACGCGATTCCCGCGCGGAAACACTTCACGTCGTTGGTCGGTGAAATCAACCGACAGCCCTTTTCCCA
>RFHO01000254.1 GCA_003696385.1 Planctomycetota bacterium
AGCGAGTGGGGAAACCGCTTCGGTTGCCACTGCGGAAGCCGATCCGGCCGAGGAGGACTCCGGCGACGCCGCCGCGCGATATGCCGACGTGGTCACCTGGCCGGACTTGATCGCCAAACTGGTGGGACGTGGTGATTCGCGGAACGGCAGAGGCCGTTCGGGGCGTGGACGGCGCCGACGAAGGCGGTGAGCGGACCGGCCGGTCCGGGATCGCGGTCGTAAGCCGTCGTTCGGGCACGTTCAAGTGAGTGCTTTCAGCTTTACGGGAAGAGTCCTCGATGCCGACGTGTCGCCTGGTGACGCTGGGCTGCAAGGTCAACCAGTACGAGACGCAGCTCGTTCGGGAGGCTCTGGTGCGCAGCGGCTTCCGCGAGGCTGCGGACGATGAGTGCGCGGACCTGTGCGTCGTCAACACGTGCACGGTGACGTCCACCGGCGACGCGAAGAGTCGGCAGGTGATCCGGCAGTTGGCACGGAAGAACCCGGGGACACGGACGATCGTGATGGGTTGCTATGCCACCCGCGCCCCCGAGGACATCCAGCGGTTGCCATCGGTATTCGAGGTGGTGCGCGACAAACGCGAACTGCCGGATGTGCTCCAGCGGGTGGGCGTGGTCGACATCCCCGAAGGCATCTCAGGATTCGACGGGCGCAAGCGGGCGTACGTGAAGATCCAGGACGGCTGTATCCTGCGCTGCACGTACTGCATCATTCCGCAGGTGCGTCCGGGGCTGCAGAGTCGGTCGCCGGCCGAGATCGAGCGTGAAGTGCGACGTCTGGTGGATGCCGGGTACCAGGAGATCGTGCTGACCGGAATTCACATCGGCCATTACGGGGTCGATACGACGCGGGGAAAATCGGGGCGGCCGCCGTTTCGGCTGTGGCATCTGTTCCGGCGTCTGGATCGGATTCCCGGACGGTGGCGGATGCGGCTTTCCAGTATCGAGTGCATCGAGATCAACGATGACTTTCTCGCTGCGGCCGCTGATTGCGAGCATCTGTGTCCGCACTTTCACCCGGCACTGCAGAGCGGCTCGGATCGAATCCTGCTGAAGATGCGTCGCCGCTACTCGGTCCGCCGCTTCCTGGACACGGTGCAGCGAATGCGGGAGAAGCTGGACAACCCCGCGTTCACCACGGACGTGATCGTGGGATTCCCGGGTGAGACGGAAACCGACTTTCAGGCTACGATCGAAGCGTGCCGCCGGGCGGCCTTTTCGAAGATTCACATATTCCCTTTCAGCCCACGTAAAGGGACACCCGCGGCCGAATTCCCCGAGCAAGTTCCGGAGCGACTTCGCAGGGAACGCGTGCAGCGGCTGAGCATTGTGGAACGCGAACTGGCGTTCGGTTATTATCGGCAACTGGTCGGCCAGCGTTTGGAGGTGCTGGTGGAACGACAAAGCGAACAGCGGCCGGGCTGGCTGCGGGGCACCGATCGGCGATACGTTCCGGTGGAGTTTCCCGGTTCGACGGACGAGATCGGCCAACTGGTCGAATGCCGCGGCATCCAGGCCACTCCGGAAGGCGTGGTGGCGGAACGGGCCGCGGTCCTGAACGACGGCGGCGGTGGAGCCGTTGCAGAGTCCATCGGGCGGCCGCGGTGACGGACGGCCGGAAATGGTCCTGTCCCGCTCCGACTCGGCCGCGACCGCTGGTGAAAGAATCGGGCGGAACTGTCGCGAGGCGCGGACCGGGGTCGGACCGCCGAGATTCGTTGTGGGAACGGTGGCATGTCACTGGATGAATTCGCCCCGGCTTATCTGCGGCTGTCGCAGGACGGCGACGTGGTGGTCGTATCGTTCACGGTACCGCAGCTGAACGAAGAAGAGAACATCGAGCAGTTGGGGCGAGAACTGTTTGCGCTGGTCGAACAGTTCGGCTGCCGGAAGGTGGCGGTATCGCTGCTGGGGGTCGATTACATCACCAGTTCCGCCATTGGCAAGCTGATCACACTGCACCGCAAACTGCACCGCAACAACGGCCGGCTGGTCCTTTGCGACGTGACGGGCGAGGTGGAGAACGTGTTGCGGACGAGCAAGCTTTTGTCGTATTTCAATGTCGCGGAGAGCGCCGCAGAGGCACGCCGGATGCTGGCGAGCTGAACCGGCGCGGAGCCGAGCCGCCGCCCGCTCGCGCAGGCGTTTCAGTCGTCCAGTTCGTCGTCCGGGAGCAGCCGCACGTCGCTGGCACTGTCGATTTCGGCGGGCACGGCGTCTTCGGAAGCCGGTTCGGCGGTGAACTGGTCGGCCGCGACATCCACGCTGGGTACGGCCGACATCACTTCGGTGGGCTGTTCGTGTTCCGCTGGCGGCTCGTCCGGACCGAGAAACACCTTGAAACGTGCGCTGGCGAAGGCGAGTTCGTCGCCGGGCAGCAAGGCGCCCCGAGTGATTTTCTGACCGTTGACCTTGGTGCCGTTGGTGCTGCCCAAATCTCGTACGAACAGCAAGCCGTCCGTCTTGACGATCAGACAGTGCAGTTTGGAGACGCTGTTCGAATCCAGGCAGATGTCGCACACGCCACGTTTGCGCCCAACGATCGTGATGTCGTTGGTGATCGGGATGGCCCGCCCGTTGTCCAGCGAGATCAGCTTCGCTTGCATCGCACTTCAAGCATTTTCGGGAAAGAATAGAAAACGCCGGACGGTCACACCCGGCCGTTTCCCCGGACGATCTCGCGACTCCCTTCACGCAACGCACACCACGGGCGTTCTGTTCGAGCCGCTTTCAATTCTGCCGTACGTCGCGGGGGTGTCAAGCTCGCCCCGAATTTACCGGTGGCAACGGAATTTCCGCTTGGACGAGCACCGCGGTCGACCGGTCGGCCATTCGACCGCGTGCGTTGTTGTGGCCCGGCGTGACGCGCCCGGCGCTGTCTCTCTGAACGTTATCGTCCGGGATTCCGTCAGTCGGAAACCGGCTCACAGTGTGACTGCGCGTTAGGACCCGGGCGGTGCTCCATGTGCGGCTTTTGCGGATTGTCGGCTGCGCGGAGATTCTGGTGGATCGGGCAACAGAACGGCGGGGCTGCTGTCCGCGGCGTTCGGGAGCACTTTCCGGCGTCCTGCGGATGGCCGGCGATAGCAGCGGCGGGACGAACTGGCGGAAAGCGTGTTCCGCCGTGCCAATTTGGCAGCTGGGAGTTTGGCAAAACAGTCGGCTCGCTGGGGGGCGATTGTGCAACATTTTGTTGTGGAATGACTTATGGTTGATTCTCCGGCGCGGCACGCGTCTTGCTCACGTTGGGGGCCGTCGGAGTTGTTGTCAGGTGCGACCCCGGTGCGCCCGCTGCTTGGGGCAGCATATTCGGTGATTGTGCGGCTGCCGTCGGGTTGGGTGTGAGGCACTGGGGGCACGCATGGGGACGAGTCGATCATGGGTTCCATTGGGGTGAGGAGAAGCCGTGGCAAAGCTGTTGGTGTTTGACGAAGAGGCCCGCAAGAACCTTCTGGAAGGTGTCTCGAAGTTGTCGCGGGCAGTGGCCTGCACGCTGGGGCCCCGCGGCCAGAACGCGGTCCTGGACAAGGGGTGGGGTTCGCCGAAGGTCACCAAGGACGGGGTGACCGTGGCGGAAGACATCGAACTGGAGGATCCGTTCGAGAACTGCGGCGTGCAGCTCGTGAAGGAAGTGGCGTCGAAGACGAGCGAAGTTGCGGGAGACGGCACGACGACGGCGACGGTGCTGGCCGAGGCGATCTTTCGTGAGGGGTTGAAGTTCATCGCCGGCGGAGCGGATCCGATGTCGCTGGCCCGCGGTGTGCACGCGGGCGTGGCTCATGCCGTGGAATTCCTGCAGAAGATGGCGAAGAAGATCGACGCGTCGGATACCAAGGCGGTGGCGACCGTGGCGACGATTGCGGGAAACAACGACAAGGAAATCGGTCGCATCATTTCCGAGGCGTTGAAGGTGGTGGGCAAGGACGGCGTGGTGACGGTCGAAGAGGGACGGCAGATTCAGACCGAGGTGAAGTTCGTCGAGGGAATGCAATTCGAGCGCGGCTTCCTCTCGCCGCACTTCGTCACCGACGAAGAGGATCAGGAGTGCGTCCTCGAGAACTGCCGGATCCTGATCTTCGAAGACAAGATCAGCAATGCCAAGTCGCTGGTGCCGTTGCTGGAGACGGTTTCGCGGGAAGGATTCCCTCTGCTGATTATTGCCGAAGACGTGGAAGGCGAGGCGCTGGCGACCCTGGTGGTCAACAAGTTGCGGGGGATCGTCAAGGTCTGCGCGGTGAAGGCGCCGGGCTACGGTGAGCGGCGGAAGGCGATGCTGGAGGACATCGCCGTGCTGACCGGTGGTCGGGCGATCTTCAAGGATCTGGGGATCAAGCTTGAAAACGTGCAGTTGGATGACCTCGGCACGGCCAAGAAGGTGATCGTCGACTCGGAGACCACCACGATCGTCGAGGGTGGCGGCAGCAAGGAAGCGATCGAGGGGCGTGCGGAGCAGATCCGCCGCGAGATCCAGGAAACCGACAGCGAATACGACCGGGAGAAATTGCAGGAGCGGTTGGCGAAATTGGCTGGCGGCGTCGCGCAGATCAATGTCGGTGCGGCGACCGAAACCGAGATGAAGGAAAAGAAGGACCTGATCGAAGACGCCTTGGCGGCCACCCGTGCGGCAATCGAAGAAGGGATCGTGCCCGGTGGCGGCGTGGCTCTGTTGCGCGCTTCCGCTTCGTTGGACGAGTTGAAGCTGAAGGGAGACCAGCAGTTCGGTGTGCAACTGCTGCAGAAGGTGCTGCAGACGCCGCTGCGGCGGATCGCCGAGAACGCCGGATTGGATGGATCGGTCGTGGCCAATCGGGTGCTCAAGAACACGGATCCGAACTATGGGTACGACGCTTTGAACGACCGTTATGGAGACATGTTCGAGTTCGGCGTGGTGGACCCGACCAAGGTGACCCGCTCGGCGCTGCAGAACGCGGCGAGTGTGGCCTGCCTGCTGCTGACCACGGAATCGATCGTGGTCGAGGAACCAAAGGAAGAGGAAGAGGATCACCACGACCATCACCACGACATGGGCGGGATGATGTGAGCGCCGGTGAGATGGTCTGAAGGTTCGCGTTGGCCGGCTGGATCGGCAGAAGCGGTCGGCCGGCGGGTTGGAAGTTTACGGGCATTGCACAGGACTGCTAAGCGGAGCGTACACAGATGAAGTTGAACCCGTTGGATGATCGTGTGGTTGTCGAGTTGGTCGAAGCCGAAGAAACGACTCCAGGTGGCATCGTGTTGCCCGATACGGCGAAGGAAAAGCCGCAACGAGGGCGGGTGGTTGCCGTGGGGCCCGGTCGTCTGCTGGACAGCGGAGAGCGGTGCCCGGTGAGCGTATCGGTGGGCGATGAGGTTCTGTTCGGCAAGTATTCCGGGACGGATGTGGAAGTCGACGGGAAGGAACTGAAGGTGCTTCGCGAGAGCGATATCCTGGCCAAGATCGTCAACTGAGGCGGCTTGCCGTGATATGGTGTCGCCGAGGGTGATAGCGAACTGGGCAGGATCAGAATAAAGGAGCCGAAAGCGTGGCCAAGCAGATGCTTTTCGAGGATCGGGCGAAGATCAAGTTGCAGCGCGGCGTGAAGACGCTGGCGGACGCCGTCGCGGTGACCATGGGCCCGACCGGACGGAACGTGATCATCGACAAGAGCTTTGGGAATCCGGTGGTGACCAAGGATGGCGTCACGGTGAGCAAGGAAGTCGAGTTGGAGGATCCGTTCGAGCACATGGGCGCGAAGCTGGTCAACGAGGTGGCCAGCAAGACCAGTGACGTGGCCGGTGACGGAACCACCACGGCGACGGTGTTGGCGCGGGCGATCTTCGATGAGGGGTTGCGCAACATTTCGCTGGGTGCCAACCCGATGATCGTGCGTCGGGGGATCGACAAGGCGGTCGACGCGGCCCTGGCGTTCCTTCGCGAAAAGGCCAAGGCGGTTACGACGAAGGAAGAGATCCAGCAGGTGGCCACGATTTCCGCCAACAATGATCCGGAGATCGGCAAGCTCATCGCCGATGCCGTGGAGGCGGTCGGTCGCGACGGTGTAATCACCGTCGAGGAAGGTAAGGGAAACGAGACCGAACTGAAGCTCACCGAGGGCATGCAGTTCGACAAAGGGTATATCTCGCCTTACTTCATCACCGATCCGCAATCGATGTCGGCGGTGCTGGAAGATGCGTACGTGCTGCTGTACGAAAAGAAGATCTCGAGTCTGCGAGATCTGCTGCCGCTGTTGGAGCAGGTGTCGCAGGCGGGCAAGCCGTTGTTGATCATCGCCGAAGATGTCGAAGGCGATGCGCTGACGGCGTTGGTTGTCAACAAGTTGCGTGGCGTGCTGCAGTGCTGTGCCGTCAAGGCACCCGGATTCGGCGATCGCCGCAAGGCGATGCTGCAGGACATGGCGATCCTGACCGGGGGAACGTTCTTCTCCGAGGATCTGGGTGTGAAGCTGGAGCATGTCCTGTTGTCGCAGTTGGGACGCGTGAAGAAGGCGGAGATCACGAAGGACTCCTGCACGTTGATCGAAGGGGCGGGAGATCCGGAGAAGATCAAAGCGCGGGTCGAACAGATCCGTCGGGCGATCGAGGAGACGGACAGCGACTACGACCGTGAAAAGCTGCAGGAGCGGCTGGCCAAGCTCACCGGTGGAGTGGCGATCATCTCGGTGGGTGCGGCGACCGAAGCCGAAATGAAGCAGACCAAAGCGCGGATGGAAGACGCCCTGCACGCCACGCGTGCGTCGGTCGAGGAGGGGATTCTGCCCGGTGGTGGTGTGGCGTTGCTGCGGGCCATCGAAGCGGTGGAAGCAGTTCGGGGCCGCGGTGATGAAAAGATCGGCATCGAGATCGTGGCCAAGGCGCTGGAGGCGCCCATCCGGCAGATTGCCGAGAACTGCGGCCGGGACGGTGCGGTGATCGCCGACGAGGTTCGCCAGCGGCCGGAAAACGTGGGGTTCGATGCCAACACCGGCGAGTTCGTCGACATGTACGAAGCGGGAATCATCGACCCGGCCAAGGTGGTCACCAGTGCGTTGGCGAATGCGGCGTCGATTGCTGGGTTGATGCTGACCACGCAGGTGCTGGTGACGCGCACGGACGAGCTGGAGGGCGGCAAGAAGCCGGCGGTGGAAGGGAGTGTTCGGTGAGTGACCGCGGCCAGACGCGTGCAAGCCGGCTTGCGCCGGAGCGGCGGTGACCGGCGAGGCGTGCGGGTCGTCCGCGTGCAGCATCACGCAACAGGCACGGCCACCGCAACCGCGGTGGCCGTTTGCATTGGACCGCCGGGAGGAGGACCTGCCGACGCGCGGCGTGAAAGGTTCGGTGGCGGGTGGCGATGGACCAGAAACGGGACTACTACGAAGTGCTGGGGGTGTCGCGTTCGGCGGATGCCGAGACGATCAAGCGCGCCTACAAGAAACTGGCACTGAAGTACCATCCGGACCGCAATCCCAACGACGAGGAGGCCGTCAAGCGTTTCAAGGAGGCGGCGGAGGCGTACGAGGTACTCAGTGATCCGGAAAAGCGTGCCCTGTACGACCGGTACGGACACGCCGGTTTGCAGGGGGCCGGCCGGGCTCCGGAGTTCCACGACCTCGGGGAAGTCTTCGACCTTTTTGGAGACCTGTTCGGCGGCTTCGGCTTCGGTCCCCGTCGGAGGAGTGGCCCGCGACCGCAGCGTGGGCGGCATGTGCAGGCGGAGATCCGCATCAATCTGCTGGAAGCGGCCCGTGGATGCCGACGGACCATCCGGATCCGACGTCCGGAGATCTGCCCGACCTGTCGCGGCACGGGAGCCCGACCAGGGACGCAGCCGAGAACCTGCGAGTACTGTGGCGGGGCCGGCAACATCGTGCACGTGCAGGGGTTTTTCCGCGTGCAGAGCACCTGTCCCCGCTGCAACGGTCGCGGCCTGGTGATCGACGAGGTGTGCGAGGATTGTCGCGGACGCAAGCGGATCGAGAAGGAGGTCGAACTGACGGTCGACGTTCCGCCGGGCGTGGAGAGCGGGATGCAGTTGCGTTTGCGGGGTGAAGGCGAACCGGGCTATTCCGGGGGGCCTCCCGGAGACGTCTTCGTGGATGTGCACGTGGAGCCGCATCCGCTGTTTGAGCGGGAGGGGAGGCATCTGGTCTGCCGAGTGCCGGTGTCGTTCACCCAGGCGGCTCTGGGTGCGGAACTGGAGGTTCCCACGCTGGAAGGCACGGAGAAGTACACCATTCCGCCGGGAACGCAGCCCGGCGACGTGTTTCGCCTGAAAGGGCGCGGAATGCCCGGGTTGCACGGTCGGGCGCGAGGAGACCTGCTGATTCAGGTGAACTTGGAGGTTCCTCGAAAGTTGACGCCCGAATACGAGGCGGCTTTGCGGAAGCTGGCGGAACTGGAGCACACGGAGGTGACGCCGCATCGGTCATCGTTTCTGGAAAGGCTGAAGGAGTGGTTGTCGTTCCCGGCGACCCGACAGGAGGGGTGAAGCACTGCACGATCACCAGCCTCGCCGCTCGTCACGGCGACGTCCAATGGACGGAGCCGCTTCGGCGGCAACAATCGCGATGAGACGATACGACGGATGGCCTGCTCGGTTCTTGCCGGAATCGTCCGGCAGGCCGGCGGGCGTACGGCGCGGAGCGATTGGGAACGGGACGCTCGTAGCTGTGGGAGGGAGTGACAATGACCAATGGCATCGGTGGCAACGGCAAGCGGCGCGAGATTCCCGTCCATCGAGCGGAAGAGCGCGGTCGCGAAAAGCGCGCGGACGAACGCGAATCGACCTCGGCGCAGGAGTCGGCGGCGGAAACGTCTGCCGAGGAGGTTTCGACGTCGGTGGAGCCCGCTCCGTCGCCGAAACCGGTCGGCGAGTCCGCGGATGCCGGGGCTCGGACCGAACAGACCACGCCGGTCGAATCGGGCCAGGACGCCGCGGCGCAAGCACCGGCAAACGACCGGGAGGGCGAACTGATGGCGGAAATCGAACGATTGCAGGCCGAGCGCGACGAGCACTACGAGAACTGGCTGCGCGCCCGCGCGGAACTGGACAACTATCGCAAGCGGATTCAGCGGGAGCTGGATGAAAACGCCCGCTACGCCGCCGTACCCGTCGTACAGGACATGCTTCCCGTGTTGGACAACATCCGGCGGGCCGTCGAAGCGGCACGGCAGTCGAAACGGGTCGATGAGCTGTTGCAGGGCATCGAGATGATCGTGCAGCAGTTCGAGGAGGTCCTGATCAAGCACAACGCCGTACCGATCGAATCGGTCGGCCAGCCGTTCAATCCGGAATTGCACGAGGCGGTTCAGAAGGTGGAAACCGAAGAGCACCCGCCGATGACGGTGATCCACGAGGTGCAGCGCGGCTACAAATTGCACGACCGTTTGATCCGGCCGAGCAAAGTGGTCGTTGCCACGCGACCGGAAGGAACGGACACGGACAAGCAGGGCGGCGGAGCGACGCCCGAGGAAAGCAAATGAACGCAGCCGGTCGTCGGCGGCGAAGCCCGGCCGCCGCCCGGCGCGGCCCAGTGGGCCTCTGTTTGGAGCTGCGCGGCTGCGCCATTGCCGGGGAAGCGTCCGTTTTCCGGGGCCCGGTCGCGGCGGACGACGCGGAATGACGGAGAGAAGGAAGTATGCCCACCTACGACTATCGATGCGACGCCTGTGAACACGAGTGGGAGGTTTTTCAGTCGATCACGGCCAAGCCTCTTCGAAAATGCCCCAAATGCGGGCGCATGAAGGCGCGGCGACAGATCGGTTCGGGCGCGGGGATCATTTTCCGCGGCTCGGGGTTCTATCAGACGGACTATCGGAGCGAGTCGTACAAGAAAGGCGCCGAGGCCGAGAAGAAGGCCAGCGAGGCGGCCAAATCGGACGGCAAAAAGAGCGACGGCGGCGGCAAGACCGATTGAACGGTCGTCGGAAGGCCGCAAGTACCGGTGACGGTCACGGATTCAGTCGCCGGTGCCCAGTTCTTCGTTCAATGCCATTTGCATGAGGTCGTTTTCGGCGTGGTGGAAGGCGACGATGGCGTCCACCCATTCCCGCAGTCCGGCCCGCAGCCGCAGTTCGGTCGCGCGGTCGCGCCGACGTCGACGGAGTCCGTCGCGATAGCAGCGGAGCACGTCGACCAGGTGCTCGTGTTCCCGCTGCAGACGGGCGACCTGTTCGGCACACCGGGGACATTCTTCCAGGATGTCCGCCATGTAGCCGCCGTCGGATTTCAGTTGCATCGCTTCGGGAAGCGTTTCCAGCAGGACGTCCACGACCGCGAGGATCCAGCGGTCCGTTTCTTCGTTTCGCGGCTCCTGCAACAGATCACGCAGGTCGCCGATCAGGATGTACTCCAGCTCGCTGCAACGCTCGAGGCGCTCGAAGATCCGCGTGCGCTCCGGTACGTTCATCGCCGGTCTCCTTCGTTGGTTGCCGACACACCGCGCGGTGCGCACCGCCCGGTGGGATCGAACACATGGCAACGGAATCGGAAACGACGTCGACGGGAATTCACGCGAGGTGGCAAACGTCCAGTCTACCGAGCCCTGTCCGCGTAGGTCAAAGACGTTTCGAGTCGTCGGCGCGGTCTGTCGGGGAC
>RFHO01000255.1 GCA_003696385.1 Planctomycetota bacterium
CCTCCGGCCAGCCGCCACAATCCGCTCCTCGCGGCACGCACGACGACGCGCAAACCGGCGCGGGCCAGCCACAGCGGGTTGAGATAGTACCAATGGAACCGCCAACGGCCCCGTGGGCTTGCGGATGACGCGGCAGGGGCATCGGTCCGGTCCGCGGTGACGGACGTTTCGTCGGCGCCGGGAGTTTGCGCCGGCGACGTCCCTGCCGCGCCACTCGCCGCTTCTGTCGGACTCGTCGCGGCCACCACGAGAGGTCGTCGTCGTACCCGCCGCGATCGTCGCCTGCGCCTGGGGGCTTTCGGTTGTGGATAAACATCCAGGGGAAATACGAACACGGCTTCGCCGCAGTGACGACAGATGTGACGCTGACCGTTTTCGCGGCGGATCCCCTGCAGGGTTTCTCCACAGATGCACGTGAGCGCATACGGCTCGGGCTCGGCTGCGCGGCGCGACGGCACTCGTTCGCGCAGGTCGATCACCCGGTGAAGCCACTTGTGAAGCATGATGCCGCCTTTGCCCATGCGGCGTGCAACGTCTTCGTGCCGGTCCACAGCGAGTCGGCGGGACGAGATGATCACCGAACCGCCCAGCGTCCACCTGAAGCGGACTTTATGCCGATTATAGGCCGACGGGCAGGCGAGGGGGCGTGGAGCCGCCGGCGGCGCGCCGAAAACGCTCCGCGCACGGCTGCTGCATCCCTGCGGACCGGATGACAGATGCGCGACGATGTTCCGAACGATCGTCTCCCGAATGCGCCGCAGCATCGTCAGGATTGCGAAAGTCTGCCGAATTCCGTTCCACTTGGCCAGCGCCGACGGTCTGACGGTTTAGTGCCGTCGACGAACGCTCCGATATGCCAGCGGGAGCCTTGCACGTCCGACGCCGACCGCGGTCGCTCGTGCAAATCGTGTTGGCCGCGGAGCGAAGCGCGACCGCAGGTTGACCGGCAACTGCAAACAGACCTACAGTGGTCAGCGAAGCGGCTGACCCGGACACGCATCTGTTCGGTGCGGCAGGTTGCCGATCGTGGGAGCGGGCACGCTGCACCCGGCGAGTGACGTGTCACTCCAGCCAGCCGGGATTTCCGGGCTGCGGATTGCACCGGTGCGGCCGTGCGGTGTCGAGCATTGCGGGACCGGCTTGTGGCTGCGGCGTCGCGCACGCAGCCGTCGCGGCGGGCCGACTCGGCATTGCGATTGCGGCTCGAAGAGCGGGGCGTGCCGGGCAATGCGGTGTTTCCGCCGCCGGCGCCGTGAGCTGATCGAGGGAAAACCACGATGTTCCGATATGCATTCGGCGAATGCGAAGGTGCCCGAAACGCGGTCCGCTGCTTCGCAGCGGTGTTGCTGCTCGGGTGCTGTGTGCCGGCGATGGCGCAGACGGGGCTCGATGCCGGCCGACCGACGCGGGGGTTCGACGTGGTGGTCCGCCCGTCGGCGACTGGCCAGGAACGCAAGACCATCCCGGATTTGTGGGTACTCGAAGTCCACTTGAAATCTCTGCGGCTGGTCCGATTGAACCTCCCGCAGGGCACGAAGGGAACGGTGGAACCGCGGTTGGTCTGGTACCTGGTGTTCAAGGCCGTGCACCGGCCGTTTCCCGCCGTCGAGGACGCCAGCGATACCGCGCCGGTGAATACGTTCGATCCACCGCCCACGCCACCACTTTTTGCACCCGAAGCGCTGTTGGTGACGCGCGACCAGGGGCCCCAGCGTGTCTACCGCGACCGTGTCGTTCCGGGAGCCAGGGCGTTGATCGAGCAACGGGAGCGACAAAAGCTGAAGACGACCGTCGAACTCGTCGGCCCGTTGCCGCCGCCAGCGTCCGACGATGACGCAGCCGCGGAAGCGCTGTATGGCGTCTTCATGTGGCAGGACGTGGACCCGGAGGCGGACTACTTCACGATTTACCTGCAGGGATTCTCCAACGGCTACAAGTATGTCCGGGGCCCCGTCAGCTATGCGGACCTGGCACGAATGGTTCAGGCCGGCGAGCTGCGCAGCACAGACGAGGCATGGGACGGAAAAGGGGAATGGCGGCTGCTTGCGGACGTCGGGGACCTGTTCGATCCCTTGGGGAATCCGCCGGAGGACGTGGACGCGGCAAACTGGTTCTTTACGGTCACGCCCGACCGCTTCGGAGACGAACCTCCGGTGGTGTGGCGCAAAGTGCTGAAGATCGACTTCTGGCGTCCGGGCGACCGGTTCGAACTGAAAGAAAGCGAGTTTCGGCTCCAGGGAACTCCCCAATGGATCTATCGCCCGGTCGGCGTGCTGAAGTCGGCTGCGAAGACGCAGGCCGAAGCCTCGGCAGCCGGCGGCGGGAAATAACCGTCGGTCTGTGCACGACGGCGTAGGAGTGGGGCCGGGGTGGGCTCCGCATGTTGGGGGTGGCATCGGGCCGAGTGATCGCTGTCACCGCCGGCGACGCCCGGTTGGAATCCGCCGGACGTCCGGGGGCTGGACGCGAGAGACGTCCGGCGCTCCGTCCGCGCAGCAGAAACGGCAGCGTCGTGAAACGCTGCCGTCGTCCGGGCGCCGTTCTCGGTGATCTCTTGAAGTGACGCACCCAGCGGCGTGTCTCACCGTTCAGAGCCGCCACCGAGGAGACTCGGCAACTGCGGCGTGGGATCAGACCATTTCGTCGGATTCCAGTTTTTCAGGACCGTGATCGGTTCGATCCTCCGCGTGCCACAAGGGCAAGCCCGCGGCGTATCGTGCCGCAAGCATCCGAACCTTTTCCTCGGAACCGGGTTTCGCGTCCGTCGGCGCCGCCGGGTCAATGCCTTGCAGGGAAAAGTCTTCCAGTTCGAACGGCAGGTCGAACTCGCTTTCCATTGCCCGGCGCTTGGTCATGCCCTTCATCAGCACCTCCTCAAGGGACCAACGTGCAAGTCCTTCGCCGACATAACGATCCTTCCTGTGATCGACAAAAACGGCCTGTGCAGACTTCCGGTCGCCTGCACCCCACATGCATCGTGTTGCGATCTCGCCGACAGGCGCGCACGACAAAGACGACACCGCACGACAGACATCGCCCCGTCGACTCCCCACCGTTCGACTTCCGATTGTGCCATCAGTACCGGTTGTGTCAACAAGAATTCGGGCGTTTTCGCCAGTTCCGACCGATCGAAGCCGAGATTCGGACTATCGCAGTTTATGTGATCACGGTGAATAAACATGTGTTCCGTTCGTCTGCCGGTGCAGGAACGGGGATATCGGCGGACGACGTCATCACGGCTTCTTGGATGTCGATTGTGGGAGCGACGACAAGACCCCGACGCCACGGACGGCAACTTCGTGTGAAACAGCGGGAAGGGCCCGATGGGCGGGCAGTGGGGCGACGTTGATTCGGCTACGGTCGAGGTGTGGCGGACGGCTTGGCGTATTCTCAGTGTGTGGCGATCGACGGCCTTGGTTCGCACAGGCGGCGGTGCGTATCGAGCATCCGGCTGAATTGTTGCACGACCTGCGGGATGCGATCCAGTCCTGCGAGCGCCAGCATGAGGTAGCGGAAAATCGCGAAGATGTCGCCTGCCTGGTCTGAGATGGCGCAGGCACGCATGAGCACCACAATGATGGCCGGCAGCACGAAACACTCGATCAGGCCGAAATTCAATGCTTCGGCGTTCGACAGCTGCCAGCGGCGGTGAGCGAGGGCGTCGAAGTGCTCACGGAGTTGTTCGGGGCCGGCTTGGTGGATCACGTCCACTTCTCGCTCGAGTTCATCGTGCAGGTCGCGGTTGAGTCGTCGAATCCTGCGACCGTAACGCCGGTTGAAGTACGCGGCCGGCGCCAGCAGAGTGACGGCCAGCACGGCGCACAGCGGGTCGTACCACGCCAGCATCAGTGCTGCCCCGATGATCGAAAACCCCGCCCAGACGAGTTGCGGAACCGACTGCTCGAGAAACGTGACGAATTCGCGCGACAATTGCGTTCGCGCTGCCGTGGTCGAAACTCCGGCGCCCGACCGGCGGTGTTGGTGCGCAACACGGGTGGCGATGTCGGTGTAGATGCGGTTGAAGGCGAGCGTGTCGTAAACCTTGCGGCTCAGGCTGATGGCTGTGTACGCCATGTGCTGAGCGACCAGAATGTACAGTCCAAGCCATCGCCCTCCCAGCAGATCGTCGATGGCCCACCCCAGCGCGAACGGCTGTGCCAGCCGGAGCGCGTTTTCGGTCACCAGCAGCAGATACGTCAGGGCGATGCTCGACCGATGCGCCCGGATAATCGGGCCGATGGCTGTTCGTCGGACTGCGATCGTTGCCGTGCTCATCGTCTTTGCCGTTCGGTTCCTTGCCGGTGCTGCGGCGTTTACGGCTTCGCCGTCTTTCGCCGGTCACGTTCCCGGTGCCGCTGTGCGATCGGCATGTTCGTCACCACTCACGCAAAGGCGAACAGCCCACACGCCACACCAACCTGGATCAGTTCGGCAAAGTCCGCGGGTTCGATGGGTGCCGCCGCGAGACCGTTTCCGGAGACAGCCAACCGGTCCGTCCATTCGGCCACCGAGCGCAACGGTGGGCCAGACAGAACGTTCAGCACGGGACGCACTTCGCCGGCCAGTTCGACCGAGCCGATTTCTCCGGCGATCGCGTAAAAGACAACGCCGTATCGTCCGCGCGGCAGGGAAAGCGGGGACGTTGGCTCGCCAGTCCGTCGTCGGACCGGGCGGGCCACGACGTCGGCGTCCTCGTCCAGCAGCCACCGGGTTTCGAACGTCGACCAGATCCGCACAGGGTTGACCATCAGCTTCATTCCCTCGCGAACGGCCAGATCCCAGCCGATTCCCGCCGAAAGATTCCACTGATGGCGCTCGTGGAAGCGCAGATAGACCAGTCGCTGGTGTCGCGCGAGTGCTTCGACCGCGCAGCGGCATCGCACGACGCGCAAAGCATCCCGCTGATGAGGCGTCAGTTCGAAGTGACGCCACAGCCAACGGGCGAAGCGGGCGGCGTCCGTCGTGCCGATATCGAAGGCACGCAGCGGAATCTCGCGAACGTACCGTTCGAGCAAATGCTCCAGGTCCGCAAAGGGATTGGCCGGCAGATCCAGCTGGTCATGGAGCTTGTCGATTCGCTTGAGCAGGTTTCCCCGGGTGAAATCGGCGAGCCAGTGCGCGGCGTTCGGAGAGTTCGCCAGCGGCGCGGCCCGTAGAGTCCTGCCGACAGCCAGATCGCGGATCACGTTCGTCCACGTCGCCTGATCCTTCCCGGTCGGGTCGATGGGAACGGTCGTCTTCATAGCGTCACCTCCAGCGATTCGGCCACGCTGCGTGCCCGCCGCACTTCACTCCGCCAGCCGTGCTCGTCGGGGAAGTTCTGATCGCGCTCGATGAATACCGCTTCGACCCTGCTGCCACCGCATTGCAGGGCGAAACCGTACAGGTCCCACACGGGTTCCGGGATCGGTTCGGAATGCGTGTCGATGTACCAGCCGCTGCGCGGATCGCGGCGTCCCCCGGCCAGGTGCATCTGGACGCGCGACGCGTGCGGCATCACCGCTGCGATGAATTCGTACGCGTCGAACCCGAAGTTCACGGCGTTGGCGTAGACGTTGGTGACGTCGAGCAACCAGCCACAGCCGGTCCGCCGCAGCACCGACGCCAGGAAGTCGGCTTCCGTCAGCGTGCTGCGAAACTCGAACAGGCGAGCGATCGTCTCGATGAAGAACGGCGTCTCGCCGAAGTACCTCTGCACGACCTCGATGTTCCGGCACACCACGTCGAGCATCTGTGGTGTCCAGGGCGGCGGAGCGAAATGGCCCATTTCCACGCCCGAGTTCGTATCCCGCGTGAAGCCCAGGTGATCGCTGATGGCCGCCGCGTGATTTTCCATCGCGATGGACTTCAGCGCGTCCATGTATCGCCGTGAGGGGGGGTCGAGACTACCCACCGAAAGCTTCAGTGCGTGGACGCTGACATAGTCGAAATCCAGGTCGCCGACGTAGGTTTCCACCCGGAGAGGATCGTCGGCACGCTCGAATGTGATCTCCGCGGCGTTGATGGCGGGGTCGGTCAGGAACGGGCGGTTCGGCTCGCGAATGGCGTATCCGATGGCCGGAAACATGGCTGGTCCTCCGTTTCACGGTCGAGTCGTTGGATTCGAGGCTGTGGCACGCACACGGAAGTTTCCATCCGCCACAGAGTGCCCCGCCACAGGCGGCGAGCAACGACGCGGTTGGCTGAAGGCCTGCGAATGCTGCCGTGTGGTGTTGCGATCCGCTGCGGCTGCAACGGGTTGCACAGACAGCGCGCTCCGGTGCAGGATCTGGGAAAGGACGAGGCGTGAGACGAACGGCGGGGACCGGCAACCGGCTTCGTTGTGGCGGACCACCGGCGGCCGCCACGATCGACCGATTGCAGCGCCGCTGCCTCACGCCTCGTTCCTCCCTCCCCGGCGCGGGGCTCATGCTCGGCCGGCTGCCCCGTCCGCCGTCATCGATGCGTCGTCGGGCTTTTGCCGGTACGCACGGGCAGCTGCGATCCCGCCCCGATTCACCAGCAGCGGCAGCAGCGGCAGCAGCAGTGTCGGCGAGCCACCTTCTTCAAGCGTTGCTGCGTGGCCAGCTTCTTGACGACGCGGATCACGGGTTTGCGGGTTTTGGTTTCGGTCGCGTTCATCGTGACTCTCCTTCACAATGGACGGGGGTTGGACGGGCTCCGGCGTGTCACCCGCACCGACGCGGGCCGCCGAGCCCCTTGTTTCCGCCGCCCGTCGCGGCGTGGATGGATCGGAACGCAGCGCCCGTGCCAATCCGCGCCACTTCGGAAGCACGCTCGTCGGTGGAGCGGACCCGACATTGTGGAGGTGATTGTGGTCGAGTTTGACAAGCTCCGGTGAGGCAATGGCTTGGGGGCGAACGGCGTCTAGCGGGGCATGCCCTGCGGACATTGGCAAAAGTGGCGGGGTTTTGTGCAAGGGCCGAACGAAGCCGGGCGGTCGCGTGCGAGGTTGATATCACTGTGATGCCTGGAGCAACGTCATGTTGATGTCGGCGTGGTCGCTCTCGTGGTGGCCGAGCTTGCTTGCCGCGGCCCCAAGCTGTTGATTGCGGCGTGGCCCCAAGGGCGATGTCCCGGACACGGGCTTCGGCTCTCACCGGCGAAGCCTTCCAGCGCTTTGAAGGGAAATCGGAGGTGGTGTGATGAACGGTTCAGCGACGCGGATACCGGGGCGGTGCGCGGCACGCAGCGCGAACACGGGGGCACGGCTCTTCACAGAGACCGGCACGCCGGCCCATGGACGCCGCGTAGCCCCCGGCAGTACGAGCCGCACCGGTGATCACCGGTTGTGTCTTTGCGGTTCGCTGCGGGCGTTGGCAGTGTTCGGCATCGTGTCGATGGCGTGGCTCGGACTTCTGGAGTCGGCGGCACGAGGTGGGGAGAAGGACGACCGAGCCGGCTCCACCCAGGTTTCCCCGCAGGCTCTGGTCGATCATGCCCGCAGGGAGCTGGAGCGGTATTTCCGCAACCAGGTGGCCGAGATCGAGCGAACCACGCGCGAACGCCTGAGTGCGGTACGGTCGGCCGAGGACTGGCGGGCGGTGCGCGCGCGGTTGCGAACAGAGCTCAAGGACATGCTCGGCCTCGTGGATGAGAGGTTGTTCGACCGCAAGCGGCCCTTACGTGCCGTGATGACCGGTCGCGTGACGCGCGATGGTGTGGTTGTGGAGAAGCTGCACTTTCAGTCCCTGCCGCACCTGTACGTGACGGCGAACCTGTATCGTCCGGAAAAGGTGAACGGCAGGTTGCCGGGGGTGCTGTACGTGTGCGGCCACGGACGCGTGAAGATCGACGGGGTCAGCTACGGGAACAAAGTGCACTATCAACACCACGGAGCGTGGCTCGCGCGACACGGCTATGTGTGTCTGGCGATCGACACGATCCAGCTGGGCGAAATCGAAGGCATCCACCACGGCACCTATCGGCACGGCATGTGGTGGTGGAATGCCCGGGGATATACGCCGGCGGGTGTCGAAGCGTTTCATGCGATGCGGGCGATCGACTACCTGTGCAGTCGTCCCGAAGTCGATCCCGACCGAATCGGCGTGACCGGTCGTTCCGGCGGTGGGGCCTATTCGTGGTGGGTAACGGCGCTGGACGACCGTGTGAAGGTGGCTGTTCCGGTTGCGGGGATCACCAGCCTGCGGAACCACGTCGTGGACGGCTGCATCGAGGGGCACTGCGATTGCATGTATCCCGTCAACACGTACCGCTGGGATTTTCCGCTCGTTTCGGCGCTGGCCGCGCCGCGCCCGCTGCTGATTTCGAACACGGACAAGGACCGCATTTTTCCGTTGGACGGGGTGGTGGCGATCTACAACGAAACGCGTCGGCTGTACGAGCGTCTCGGCATGCTGAAACACATCGGTTTGAACATCGAGGAAGGGCCGCACCGGGACACGCAGCAGCTTCGCGTCTCGGCATTCCACTGGATGAATCGATTCCTGCGCGACGTGGACGAGCTGATCCGCCAGCCCGCCGAGCCGCTGTTCACGCCGCAGGAATTGAAAGTCTTTGCGAAGCTTCCCGCGGACGAAATCAACACCCGAATCCAGGAGCAGTTCGTTCCGGCTCATTCGATGAAGCTCCCGGAAGACCGAGACACGTGGGAGGACGCGGGACGAAAACTGCGGCAGACACTGAGAGATCATTCGTTTGGCGGGTGGCCGGCGGAGGAGCCGACGGGCGTCGTCCATCTGACGCAGAACCGCCAACCGAGGCAGCCGGTGCGACGGATCCTCCCGCGGATCCTTCCGCGGCTGAGACAGATTCCGCAGCCGAAAGCGCCGCCGCGGCTGTTGCAGCGGACGTCCACCCAGCGGACGCTCGCGGGGACGGTGGAAGAACACCCCGAAACCGGGCCCGCGGGTTCGGACGATCAAAAGCCGCGGATCGAGGTGCAAGCGGATGGCGGTCGCATCCAGGTTCGCGTGCAGGTCGGAGGCCGGCCCGTCATCGCCAATGTGCCGCGCAAACCCGGCACGGTGATCCTGAGGGACGTGGCGGAAGCGGGCGCCGAGGGGCTTCGGATCCGATTGCTGCAGGTGCAAACACAGGCGGCCGTTTCATTGCCCCTTGTGTGGCTGCAGCGCGACACGGACGAAGCGGGTAAGCAGGAGGGACGGGGCAGGCGCAAGGTCGCACGGGGTGCTCCGGCCGGTGGTCTGCGACTGGTCGTGCTCGACGAAGCCCGCTGGGATGCGGCTCGCCGAGCGTTGCGGACGTTGTTGGCGGGGAAGCCTGGGCCGGACGCGTCGGCGCCGCTATGGGTGCGCGATCTATTCGGCGGTGCAGATCGTGTCGGCGGTTCGTCGAACAGGAACGGCGGTTCCGCCCGGACGGGTGGCCCACCGAAGCCCGAAGGGCGCGGGGCGGAAGGCTGGCCCAAGACCGTCGAGCAGTGGAAGCGGTGGGCGACCGATGCACCGTCCGGCGTGGCTCTGTTCGCTCCGCGAGGGATCGGACCGACGGACTGGGGCGGTGACGAACGCTTCCGCACGCACATCCGGCGGCGATTCGTGCTGCTCGGACAGACACTGCACGGCATGCAGGTGTGGGACATTGCCTGCGCCATGGAGGCGGCGCGGCGTCTGGCCGGTCGGGACGCGGCGCCACCGGTCGTGGTGGCGCGGGGACCGATGGCGGTCAACACGCTCTATGCCCAATGGATGCATCCGGTGGCGTCCCGGCTGGAACTCGACGGGCCGACGGCCACGCATGCCGACGGACCGATCTATCTGAACGTGCTGCGTCATGTGGATGTGCCCGAGGCGTTTGCCCACGTGCTGACGAACGTGCCGATCGTGCTGCGCAGCCGGGATGAGCGACTCCGCGAGTATCTGACAAAAGCGGTCGGGCGGCTGCAATTGCCCGCAGATCGGCTCCGGTGGAGCGAATGAGCCCAGCAGCCCCTGTGTAAGAGCGTGGGCGCCGCGCGAAAAGTGCGAACCCTGGGCGAGGGCATCTCAAGCGAGATCGAGGCTGTCACGGTCGGCCGGCCAGCGCCGCGAGTTCCGGAGCGGTGCGGCGCAGGCCTTCTTCGACGTCGATCGGTGGTTCGTACGCGAAGTCGCGGCGGGCGCGTTCGATCGAATAGGTGTGTGTCTGCGAAAGTTGCAGTGCGAGGAACCGCGTGATCGGCGGCTCACTGGTCCGCCCGGTCAGGCGGTAGGTCAGTTCACAGGTAGCACCCAGGACGTATGCCAGGCGGGCCGGGATGCAGCGGCGGATGGGCGGCAGGCCAGCCAGTTCAAGCAGCGTATCGACCCATTGCCACAAGCGCACCGGGTGCGGGTCGTTGACGAAATACGCGTTGCCCGAGCACGTGGCGTCGCGGGCGAGCCGTTCGACGGCGAGCACGTGCAGGTATGCCGCGTTTTCGACGTAGGTCACAGACACTTCGTTCGTTCCGTCGCCGACGCGGACCAGTCGGCCGGACCGGGCGCGCTGGATCAATCGCGGGGTCAACTGAGTATCCCCCGGCCCCCAGATGAGGTGCGGTCGGATCGCGACGGCGCGCAGTTTCCCCCGGCGTGCGGCGCTGAGCACTTCGCGTTCGGCCTGGGCCTTGGTGGCGGAGTAGGCGCAGAGGAACCGGCGGGGGTAGGGCAGCGTTTCGTCGGCACGGTGGTGCGGTCGGCCGTCGAACACGACGCTGGGAGAACTGGTGTAAACCAGCGGAATGCTGCGACGCACGCAGGCTTCGAGGACGTTCCGGGTCCCAGTGACGTTCACGTCGTAGAACCAGCGCCGCGGTCCCCAGATGCCCGGGCGAGCCGCGGTGTGGACGACGGCATCCTGGCCGGCCAGGGCGCGCTCGACATCGGCGGGGCGGGTGATGTCACCGGCCAGCCATTCGATGACTGCGTCGTTGCAAATCGGATGGTGATGACGGCACAGGATCCGTACGCGGTGGCCGCGCCCGAGCAACTGCCGCGCGATGTGCGAACCGAGGAACCCACCGCCGCCGGTGACCAGCACGTTCATCGGGGTCGTTCATTCATTCGGAACTCGGGCTGCGTGATCGTCGTGTTCCGAAGCCGCGGCGAACACGCCGACGGATTGGGGCGGGACGGTGCCCCGGGACGTTCGCGTGTCGATTCAACGGAATGGGGCCGCCCAGGCGGCGGTCTGCACATGGCTGCGAATCCGCCATTCCCGCAGTTCGTCGAGCAGCCGCTGCTTCTGATCGGAACAGTCGGGATCCGACCAGAGATTGTGCAGTTCGTTCGGATCGTTCTGCAGGTCGAACAGTTGGCCTTCGGTCGAATCGACGAAGTGCACCAGCTTCCAGCGATGATCGCGGACCATGGTCATGAAGGCCGTGCCTTCGAGGATGTTGTCGCGTCCGTGTTCGGCGTACACGAATCGCCGCGGCGTGAAGTCCTCACCGCGCAATGTGGGCAACACGGAGCGTGCTTCCATGGTGGCCGGTGGTTCGATGCCGGCCAGTTCCAGAAGTGCCGGAGCGACGTCCATCTGCTGGACAAGCCCGTCGACCGTGCGTCCACCCGGAAAACGTTCCGGCGACCAGACGATCATCGGAACCCGCGTGACCAATTCGTACATCGTCCACTTCTGGCTGTGCCCGTGGTCGGTCAGACAATCACCGTGGTCGGAAGTGAAAACGACGACCGAATTGTCGAGGTAACCGGTTTCTTCCAGCGTTTGCATGATCCGGCCGACCTGCATGTCGATCATCTCGACGTTGGCCATGTAGTACGCCCGCTGGCGGTGTCGCTGTTCGTACGTCGGGTTCAACAGATGCACGACCGAATCGTGGTCGACCAGCGTATTGTGTTCGCGCAGTTGTTTGAAGACCGAGGGTTGGCCGTCGAGTTCTTCCTGCGTTACCTCCAGCAGCGGAAAACGGCGTTGCATGTACTTTTCGGCGAACCGCGGCGTGGGGTCGTAGGGCGGGTGCGGACCGGGAAAACCGATTTGGAGAAACAGCGGCTCGGTCTTCGGGTAACTCTTCAGCCACCAGCAGGCCATGCCGCCCACGAACATGTCCGAATGCATGTCTTCCGGCAGCTGCCACTCGAAGGCCCCGAGCCGTTCGCGGTAGTCGGGCAGTTTGCGATACAGCTCGCGCTGCTGTTTGACCAACCCGCGGGCGCGGAGGGCCTTGTCCCATTCGTCGAAGTAATAGCGTTCCTCGAGGTAGCGGTCCTTGTTTTCGACGACGTAACGCTCGTGAAATCCCATCGGCGTGTTGTATGGGTAGGTGTGCATTTTGCCGACGTTCACGCAGCGATAGCCGGCGGCGTTGAGCGATTCGATCCATCCATGCCGCCAGAGGTCGGCATTGCGATGCACGCCCGTGGTGTGCGGATAGTAGCCTGTGAAAAGGCTGGCACGCGACGGCGCACACGACGGTGCCGAGACGTGGCAGTTCGTGAACGTCACGCCTTCGCGGACCAGACGGTCGATGTTCGGCGTGTCGACATAGTCGTAGCCGAGGGCGTTGATCGTGTCGAAACGCTGTTGGTCCGTGATGATGAAGATGATGTTCGGACGGGAGTCGCTCATCGGATGCTCGTTGGTTGCGCTGTCGTGACGTCACGCGTGGCGAAGACCCGCCGGCCGGGCGCGATCGCGGCCGCGTCGGCCGCTTCACCGACGACACCGGCCGCGTGGCGGTCGAGTGCGGACGATGGGCGGATGATGGAATGTGAGCGATTCGCGGTCAATCGTTTGTATTTCCGCACCGCGGTGGTCGGAAACCGGGCGCGTGCGGCGGCTGAGCTGCGGTGCGGCTGTCGGACGCGACGGCTGCCGAACCAGCGGCCCCGGTGCTCGGTGCCCACGTCGTTCAGTCCTCGTCGACGACGACGCGGCATTTGGGCAGGCTTTCCAGGAACAGCCGGCCGTAGCGCTCGGTGTGGATGCGTGGATCCAGAATGACGACCTGACCGGAGTCGTCACGGCGGCGGATCAGGCGGCCGAAGCCCTGCTTCAGCTTGATGATGGCTTCGGGGACCTGGTACTCGATGAACGGGTTGCCGCCCTTGGCCACAATCCGTTCGCGACGGGCCTCCGACCGCGGTTCGGTGGGGACGCGGAACGGCAGGCGCGTGATGATCACCGTCTGCAGCTTGTCTCCTGGAACGTCGACTCCCTGCCAGAAACTGTCGGTTCCGAAGATCACGGCGGCGTCGCTGCTTGTGAAGCGTTCCAGCAGGGCGCTCGGCGGTAACTGGTCGCCGTGCACGAGCAGCTCGATATTCTGCCGCGTGAACCATGGGCGGAGCGCATCGGCGCAGCGACGCAGCATGTCGTAGCTCGTGAACAGCACGAAGGCCCGTCCGTGCGTCTGGGAAACGTAGTGCCTGATTTTCTCGACGCACCGTTGTTCGAACGACGCCCGCTCTTTCGGGTGCGGCATGTTGGCGGCGAGGTACAGCGTCGCCTGCTTGCGGTAGTCGAAGGGGCTGTCAAGCTGCAGTTCTTTGGCCTGTGTGACGCCGATTCCGCTGCGGAAGAAACCGAAGTCACCTCGAGCCGTCGCCAGCGTGGCGCTCGTCATAACCACGGTGGAGACACTGTCGAAAAGGTGCTCCTTGAGGATCGGTCCCACGTCGATCGGGCAGCAGCTCATCGCCACACGCGGGCGGGGCTGATTGGTGGTGTCCACCCAGTAGACGCACTCGGGTATTCGCTGAGTCAGCCAGGAATCGATTTGTTCGGCCAGCGCGTCGCACCGATCGGCGGCGGCGCGGAGATCCAGTTGGAAGTCTTCGTCGGGGGCGTCCTCGGCTGCGTCACGGAGCCGTTGAGCGAGTTTGGCCAGATGCGGCGTCAGCGGGTCGGCAATTCCGGGGGCCTGGCGGACGCGAACGGTTTCTGCGGCGTAACGGTTTTCGTTGGCGCGTTGCTTGTTGGTGGTCTCTTGTTTTTTGGCGGCGTGCTCTTCGATCCACTGGCGGACGTCGGCGAAGAAGTCGCGGGCCAGACCTCGGGCCGTGTTCACCGACCGCCGCAGGAACGCGTAGGGCCCGGTGGCCAACAGCCCGCGCTGTGTGCGGTCGTTGTAGAGTTTGCGGAGCACGTATTCGACCTGCCCACTGGTGACTCGTATGCCCAGGTGGTCGCTGGCGACCTGTTCGATGGTGTGCGCTTCGTCGAAAATCACCACGTCGTAGTCCGGCAGGATCGAAGCGTGCTGTCGGCGCAGGGCCAGGTCCGAGAAGAACAGTGCGTGGTTGACCACCAGCAGGTCGGCGTTCCAGATCCGCCGCCGGGCCTTGAAGTAGAAGCACTCGTCGTAGTGCGTGCACTGCCGGCCGCGGCAGTTGACGGAGTCGCTCTGCACTTCATCCCAGACGGACGCTCGGGGGCGGAAATCCAGGTCGGAGCGGCTGCCGTCGCTCGTCCGGGCGGCCCACGCGGCGATCTGCTGCAGTTCCAGGTGGTCGCGGTCGTCCCCGAACAGGGAAGCGGAGCGGGCGAGCGCGTTGTTGAGTCGCCGCCGGCTGAGGTAGTTGGCCCGCCCTTTGACCAGGACGGCCGAAAACTCCAGCGGCAGGACGGCGTTCAGAAACGGGATATCGCGGCCGATGAGCTGTTCCTGCAGGTTGATGGTGTGCGTGGAGACGATGACCGGTTTGCGCTTGTTGCCGCTCCGGGAACGCTCGGCCACGCCGCGAAGGATCGCCGGCACGAGGTAGGCGAAGCTCTTGCCCACGCCGGTTCCCGCTTCCACGATCAGGTGCTGACCGTCGCGGATGGCAGCTTCGACGGCCTGGGCCATTTCCAGCTGCTGCGGGCGCTCCTCGTAGCACTTGAGTCGCCGGGCGACGATGCCGGATGGCCCCAGTACGTCCATGACGTCCAAGGTATCGTTTTCCGTTCCGTCCGGCATGACCGGTTGCCCTTGCATGTGCCGGCGTCGCCCCCGCTGGCGGCGAGCCGTATCAGGTACGCTGCAGCAACGCCGTTTCTGACGAAGCTGACCGACGACGTGGGCCCCGACCGCGGCCGACGGAAGTGGCCCGAACTCAACGTTCGGCTCCGCTGGGCGGATTTGCCAGCACGCGCGCGATCGCGGTGTCGAGGTCACCACCAGCCTCGCTCGACCAGACAATCATACCGGTCTGATCAACGACCCACAGAGCGGGGATGTAATCGGCCCGCAGAGCCATCAGCGTATCGGTTGCGCCATAGCCCACGGGCCAGTCGATGCCGGTATCGCGAATGAACGCCTTGATCTCCTCCAGCGCGGATGCGTCTTCGGCCGTGAGGCTGATGAACAGGACGTCCTGATTCCGGTACTTGTCGCGTATCTGGACCAGATACGGTGCTTCCGTGCGGCAATGGGTTCACCAGGAAGCCCAGGCGTGTAGCACGACGACGCGTCCGGTCCACTGTGGCCGCGCGGGCGGCTGGCCATTGATCCACCCTTGGGCAACGACCGGCGGACAGGGGACCGGTGTGAATGTGGGTTGGCGACAGCCCGTCCAGCCGCAGAGGATCGCGAGGGACAACAACCGAAGTCCATGGCCGGCAACGGCAATCCGCCGCGAGGCGTTCTCCAACACGGTGTTTCTCCTTGGACAGAAGCGAACAGGTCCGCCGTTGCCGGACGTCGGGTGTGCTTGGCCGGCGGGGATGCTTCGCTGGCGACGTGTCGCCGTCCGCTCGCCCGCGGTCGTTTGCGTCGCGCCTGTCACTCGACGCGCCGCAACGCCAGGCAGACGTTGTGGCCGCCGAACCCGAACGAATTGTTCAGCGCGAAGCGGATGCTGCAGTGCCGTGCTTCGTTGGGAACGTAATCCAGGTCGCATTCCGGGTCGGGCGTTTCGTAGTTGATCGTCGGCGGGATCACCTGGTGCTTCAGCGCCAGGGCGCAGACGGCCAGTTCGACGGCAGCGGCCGCGCCGATCATGTGGCCGGTCATGCTCTTGGTGGAGCTGACCTTCAATTGCGGGGCGGCGGCACCGAAGCACTTCTTCAGCGCGAGCGTCTCGGCGGCGTCATTGTACGGAGTGCTGGTGCCGTGGGCGTTGACATAGGTCTCCGCGGCGATGTCCTCGGCGCGCAGTCCGGCCCGGTCGAGGGCCTGCTGGATCGCCCGCGTGACGCCGATCGCCTGTGGATCCGGTTGAACCAGGTGGAAGGAATCGGCCGTGGAACCGTAGCCGACGATTTCCGCGTATGGTGTGGCGCCACGGCGCTGCATGCTCTGCTGGCTTTCGAAGATTGCGACACCGGCTCCTTCGGACATCACGAAGCCACTGCGGTGAGCGTCGAACGGGCGACTTCCCTTTTCCGGCCGGTCGTTGTATTCACGGGTCATGGCTTTCATGTTGGCGAATGCGGCGATGGCCAGACGCGTCAGGCAGGCGTCCGTCCCGCCGGCGATGGCCACGTCGACCTCGCCCCGTTGCACGGCCAGAAAGGCATCGATCATGGCGTGGCCCGAAGACGCACAAGCGCTGCTGACGGTGTACACCGGGCCCGTGGCTCCGCAGACCAGCGAGACGTTGGCCGGGCCGGCATTGGGCATCAGCAACGGAATCGTGAATGGGCTGACCGACCGCGGTCCTCTGGCCAGCAACCGTTCGGTCTGGTGCTGCAGCGTCTCCAGTCCGCTCAGCCCGGCCCCCACGATCACGCCGACACGTTCGCCCAGGTCGCGGATTGGCAGTCCGGCGTCCTGCAGAGCCTCCAATGCGGCGGCCACCACGAACTGGGTGGACCGATCCATTTTGCGCGGAGAGACCTTCTCGCCGAGCAGCTCTGCATCGAGTTGCAGGTCGAGCACTTCGCCTCCGATCTGCACGGGCAAATCGTCCACCTCCACGCGGGTCAGACGCCGGATGCCGCTGCGACCTTCCAGCAAACCGCGCCACGTCGTGTCACGGCCACAGCCCACAGGTGTGACCAATCCGATCCCCGTTATGAAAACTCGCGACATTTGTTGCGCTCCAAAGCCCCCATGCACGGATTCCGGCTCGTACCGTGCCGGCGACCGCGAAGACGGACGCTCCCGGATCCTGCCCCGGTTGCCTGCCGGAGACGCGGCGCAACGAACGCCGCGCTTCGGGCCATCGTTTTTCCGATTTTCTCAGTCGGAGCGGCGAAAGCGCGTACGCACGGCACGAGGCACATCCGATCACTGCGCACGTCGAAGGCGACACTGACGACCGCCGGGCCGACAACGGCGCCGTCCCGTGGTGCGGCCGACGAAGCAAACGCGGATGGGACACTCACACGGTCCGTTTGACGCGGCAAGCAATGCCGCAGAAAACGCACCACTCGCCGAACACGACGATTCCGTTCTCGAAACCTCGCGAGCCGCCCGGCTGCCCCCCGTGCGCGTCACCCCTCGACCGCGGCCAGGTAGCGCAGTCGCGTCCAGATACAGAATTGCAGCAGAACCGTCAATGAAATGCCGCAATAGAGCACTGCCGCAACCGGCTCGACGTCGCCGCCGTAGGCTGCAAAGGTGGTCGCAGCCGATAACAGTAACGGGAACAGCAACGTCCCGGCCAGCACCACGATCGCCGTCGAGAGGACCAGCGAGCCGCGTCGTACGTACAATGAGGTGAGCACGACCAGGTGCCAGAACAGCAGAACGGCGAACAGCACACTGAGCCGGTTCGCGTCCGTGACAAGCCGTTTCCACTCCGTCGATATCTGCGAACCGGCGACCGCCACGGCCACAAGCGTCGGCGTACCGGCCCACAGACAGCCGAGAAGTTTTTCGAATGCCACCCGTCCCAACGACATCGGCAAGGTACTGGTCACGCTCCATCCGCCACTGCCCAGTTCGTCGCCGAACAGCCGCGCGGCATAGAACAGCCATTCCAAAGCCACCATCGCGGAGAAGATGAGGAACATCAGTTCCCAGTAGTCGTGAAACCCACGGGTCAGCGACCGGTACGTCTGCATTTCCCAGTGGAAGCCGGCGAACAGAAGCGGATACAGCACGCATTTTGTGACGAAGACTTTCCAGCCGCCGCCCAGCACGCGGAACTCCTTCCACATCACCGGCGACACCCACATCGCATCGACCGCCTTGTTGACCATGGCGGACACCTCCCGCGATCGCGTGCGCGAGGCACGGTCCTTGCGCCAGAGCCAGCCTTCACCGTAAACGTCCTTTCGGAGGAGCCACCACGAGATTCCCAGGAGCACGGCCGCAGTGAAGACGTACGAACCCGCGGTTTGCCGCCAGCCCGACGCGGCGGCGGATGCGTTCAAAATGTGTTGAAGGACGAGCACCACGTTCCGTCCCTCCAGCCATTCGGCGGCTCCGTGCATCGCCTTCACGAACGCCGAACCGCTCGATACCCACCCGACACCCACAAATCCGCTGGCGGAGGTCATCAGCAGCCACGGGCTGCCTAGGAACACAATCAGACCCACTGCGGTGAGCAGCGAAGCTGTCGCCGAGCGCGCCGTCATGGCGGAGACGGCCGTTCCCCAGGCAGCGGCCAGCAACAGGTATGCCGCCAAGACGGCATACGCGGCCAGAGCCTGATCCAGCAGCAAGCCTCCCAGCGCCACCGCGAGCGCTCCGAACGGAATCTGAACGGCCAGCAGGGTCAGCCCGACGAACAGCCGCCCTCCCGCCTTTCCCAGAATCACCCCCAGCGGGTCGATCCCTGCCAGCAACAACAGCGGCAGCGTCCCCTGTTCCCGTTCTTCCACGATACAAGGGGCGAACAGGCCGATGCCCGCCAGAGTGACCAGTACCACGTTCAACGTCGACACGCGGGCGAAGTAGTAAAGACCGGGAGCGCCCCACGTGCTACTCCGGGAGTGCGCGGTGACCAGCAGCACCAGCAGGAAGAACGCCGTTGCCAGCCGCAACAGGTGATGTCGCCGCTTCAGCGCCGCTTCCCGAACCGCGCGATGCAGCAGCGCCGTCACGCCGTGGAACACGGTCATGCCTCCCATTACCCATTGCGTGCCGCGTGCGGGCGCGTTGGTGCGCGTCTCAGACGGGCCGCCGCGAGGGAACGCTCGCCCCGCACGCGTCCAGAAACGTCCGAATTGCAGACAGCGTCGCCTCCGGCGCGTCTTCGAAGACCCAGTGGCCGGCCTCCGGAACCTCGACCACGTCGGCGTCCGGAAAGACGTCGACGAAACGCCGCAGGAAGGCCGGTGTGAAGCACCAGTCCTTCATGCCCCATACCAGCAGCGTGGGGCGGTCACGCAATGTCGACAGCCCCTGCTGGATTTCTTCCAGCAATCTGCGACTGGGATGCCGTGGACTGACCGGAATGTCTTCCACGAAGCGCTGAATGGCGATGCGGTCTGCCCAGCACGAGTAGGGGGCCAGGTAGCCACATCTGGCCGCCGGGGTCAATGAGCGGCGGTCGGCGACGGCCATTCGCAACGCAGCGCGGGAAAAGCCGTTCAAGCCCCGTACCAGCAACGGTCCGATCAGCGGCCAGCGGCAGACGGCGATACGCCACGGCAGCCGGTCGGCAACGAAAGCGGCGGTATTCATGTACACCAGCCGACGAAAGCGGTCGGGACGGCACAAGACGGCGGCCGTGCCGATACAGCCACCCCAGTCGTGTCCGATCAAGGTCGCCTGATGCAGATCGAGTGCGTCGATCAGCGCAACGAGATTGTCCCGATGCTGCCGCAGTGTGTACTCGTAGCGCCGCGGCTTGTCCGACAGACCGCAGCCGACGTGGTCGACCGCGACGACACGGTAGTGGCTGCGCAGCGACCGGATCAGGTGGCGGAAGGCGAAACTCCACGTCGGATTGCCGTGGACGAACAGCAGCGGCTCGCCGGCGCCTTCATCGACGTAGTGCATGCGGATATCGCCCAGCTGCAGGAACCGCGAGGTGAAGGGATACTCCTTCCGCCACGACCCGTCGCCGCCGGCCGCGGTGCGTGCCAGGTGCGACGTCTCCTGCGATACGACTGTACCGGCCACGTCGGAGCCCCCTTCGCATGCGTTCGAAAGCCGGGCACGCCGCCGATCACGCCGCACGTTGGGGCGAATGGCACGGGGCGGCCCGAAAGTGGCTGCGCGAATGCATCATGGTGCGGGTCTGGGCCGATGGCAAATCACCGCCGCTGTGCCGATCTGCGGCGAAGGCCGAGCGCGGTGTCGTCTAAGGCGATTCATCGGCGAGCTGCGCGACGAACCAGACGCTCGGATCGCGAACGAACGGGACGTCCGTGTCGTATGCCGGCAGCGACAGTCCCAGCTCGCTGTCGCGAACCAGCCAGAAAAACCCGATTTCGCGTTGCTGTTCGGGGTCGAAACCGTGCAGCGCTTCGGCCGGGAGCCAGATCAGCAACCGATAACCGTTCCGTTCCGGAGCGAAGCGGATTTCCGCCAGCCTGGCCGCACGCCGCGGCGCATCCCCGCGGGCCTGCGGGATGCTGACCTGCTGCAACAGCGGACGGCGGCGCGATCCTTCGGTCACTTGCGGGTAGGCGACCAGTGCGTGACAGTATTGCGTCGCTCGGTGGACGTTCTGTGTGCACCGGGTGTCGATCCACAGGCGGCAACGGTCGGCCTGTTCCAGCTGGTGGGCATCGCCGCCGGGAGGGTGTTGCTTGTCGGTCACACGGAACAGGAAGCCGCAGCCACGCTCGTTCCAGCCGGCCCACAAGCGGGCGGGCAATGGGGCGGAACGATCCAGGTCGGCGGGGTTGGGCAACCAGCCCTCGGGGCGTTCCGGCCATCGTTCCGGCAGTTGCGAGACGCGGGGAACGGCAAAGCGATAGCGGAAGAGGAACGACGCGGGCAGATCGGACAGCTTGCCGTGGCTCACTGTGAACGGCTCCGTTTGTCGGTTTGCCCGACGGCGGCCGGCACGAGGAATGGCTCGGCGGATACCCGGCCGACGAAGCACGGACGCGGTGCGTTCGTGGGGACTCGGGACGGTGTGTGGTCGACCACCGATGCGGCAAACATCCGGGGAGAGAACGATGCGACAGCGTGCTTTGTGGGCCGGTCATCGGCCGGTCGGGCTGACCGGTGTGCTCGTGGCGGGCCTGTGTGGGCTGATCACCGGTCCCGCGACCCGTGCGGCCGAGCGTCCACCGCTGCCGGAAGTCTGGTCGAAGCACATCGTACACGAAGGCCTGCACACGAACACCGCCGTGGCCGCGGATTTCACCGGTGATGGTCGCCCGGACGTGATCAGCAACAGCGGCGGAGCGACACGGCTGTTCGTCGCTCCCGACTGGAAAATGATCGTGCTTTCGCACCGTCCGGGGGAAAACTGCATCCACAGTGCCGTCATGGACGTGGACGGAGACGGGGATCCGGATTTCATCGGAGCGCGTTACAAGCCCGGTTGGATCTTCTGGTTGGAGCGTCCCGACGATCCTCTGCACGATTCGTGGCCGATGCATCTGGTCGACGATCGTGTCAACGGGATCCATGGTTTGCTGGTGGGCGATGTGGACCGGGATGGCCGCCCGGACCTGCTGGCCAACAGCGCGCAGCCGGTTGGACCCTTCCCCGATTCGCTGGCCTGGTTTCGCGTCCCGGCCCGTCCGCGGCGCGCGGAACGGTGGGAGCGGTACATCCTTGCAGACCGAGATGCACCGGGCCTCACGCACTACCTCGGCCTGGGCGACGTCAACGGAGACGGGCGGCCCGACGTGTGCACGGGGGCCAAGGGCGGCCCGATGGCCGAACCCGGAACGGGAAACTGGTTCGCGTGGTGGGAACAGCCGGCCGATCCCCGCAAGAGATGGAAGAAGCACCTGATCGCAGACAACCAGCCGGGCGCAACGAACATTCTTCCGGCGGATGTCGACGGGGACGGACGCACGGACTTCGTGGCCACGCGGGGACATGGTCGCGGTGTGGTGTGGTTCGAGGCCCCATCGTGGCGGGAACACATCATTCACGCGACGCTGCTTTATCCGCATTCGCTGACGGTGGCCGATCTGGATGCCGACGGCGACGTCGATGCGGCAACCTGTGCTTACGGAGACCACACGGCGGCGTGGTTCGAAAACGATGGCCGTGGACGTTTCACGCCACACATTCTGGACACGCGACAGGAAGCCTACGACATCCGTTCGGTCGATCTGGACGGCGACGACGATCTCGACTTGCTGGTTGCCGGGCGGGGATCGAAGAATGTGGTGTGGTACGAAAATCCTCTCCGTCGGCCAACTCCGTGAACCGCCGGACCGATCGTCCCGGTTGTCCGAGCCCGAGGCACACGTCGCAGTCGGGCGACCACGCTCTTGCGCAGTCGGCATGCCCAGCGCGCGGTGTGCATGACGGTCGGTCGAGGTGGTCGGAATCGGTTCCGCCGATTCGGCGTGGAAGCGGAGCATCGTTCAGGCGGCGATGGTGAGTCCCGTCCGATGGAACTGCTCAATGAACGATCCGCCGAAGACTGGTTGAAGCGGCGGGGGCTGATTGCACCGCTGGAGCGGGTTGTGGTTCGTGCGCTGTCCGGCGGCGTCTCGAATGTCGTCCTGCACGTACATCGCGGCGTGCACAGCAGCTTCGTCGTGAAACAATGTCGCGAGCAACTGCGGGTGCCGGAGCCCTGGTTCGCGCCTCTGGAACGGATCCGTCGTGAGGCGGCGGTTCTGAGGTTCTGCGGCCGCCTGCTCACCGATGCCGCGGAAGTCCGCGTGCCGCAGGTGCTGTTCGAAGTCAGCGAGGATTACGCGTTCGGCATGACCGCCGCGGCGGATGGGTACCGGGTGTGGAAGACTCTGCTGTTGGACGGGGAAACCGACGAGCGGATTGCTGCGGCCTGTGGTCGGACGCTGGGCCGGCTGCATGCTGCGACCTGGCATGACGCACAGGCGGCGCTGGCTCTGGGCGGCCCGGACTACTTCGACGATTTACGTCTGGATCCGTATTACCGCACCGCAGCCGGCCGAAATCGCTGTGTGGCGGCCGCGCTGGAAAGCCTGATTCGTGAGAGCCTCTCACGTCGGGACGGCTTCGTGCACGGTGACTTCAGCCCGAAGAACCTGCTGGTGACGGACGACGGACTGATGCTCGTGGACTTCGAAGTCGGTCACTACGGCGATTCGAGTTTCGACCTGGGGTTCTTTCTGGCGCATCTGACGCTCAAGGCGATCCGGGCCGGCGAACGGGCACACCGCTATGTGGCGCTGACCGAAGCGTTCTGGGACGGTTATGAGCGGGAAACGTGTGGAGCCCTCTCGCCGGCCGAACGGCGTGACGTGATGCGGCGTGGCCTGCGGCATCTGGCCGGATGTGTACTTGCTCGAGTGGACGGCAAGAGCCGCGTGGAGTATCTCACGGAGGAGCGGCAACAGGCGGCGCGTTCGCTCGCGCTGGAGCTGTTCCGCGACGGCCCCGACGACTGGCCGGGCGTGCTCCGCTGTCTGGCGAACGTCACCTGATCGCGGCCCGCGGCGGATCGATCATCGTACGCAGCGGGCCGGGCTCGACGGTGGGAGATTCGCCCGAGCGACTGTGGCGGCGCAAACGGGCAGGGCGTCGTCGCTCGGGCAAGCCGTTCAGGTGGAGTGCCGCAAGCAGAAGGGATCGGCGTGCACTGGTACCAATGGCTGGCGATCGTGGCGGCGGGGTTTTGCGCGGGCTTCATCAACACGGTCGCGGGCAGCGGCTCGGCGATCACCTTGCCATTGCTGATCTTTCTCGGCCTGACCGCAAAC